>DBIH01000158.1 GCA_002296885.1 Flavobacterium sp. UBA807
ATGATCATGTTAAATCCTTTGATGGTATCTTTGATATCAACCAATACTCCTGGAATACCTGTAAATTGCTCCGCAACGTGGAATGGCTGAGACAAGAAACGTTGTACACGACGCGCTCTTGAAACGGCTAATTTATCTTCTTCAGATAACTCTTCCATACCAAGGATCGCGATGATATCTTGTAATTGTTTGTATTTCTGAAGAATCTCTTTTACTCTTTGAGCACAGTTGTAGTGGTCATCTCCTAAGATAGAAGCAGTAAGGATACGTGAAGTTGAATCTAGTGGATCTACCGCTGGATAAATACCAAGCTCAGCAATTTTACGTGACAATACCGTTGTTGCATCCAAGTGAGCAAACGTTGTAGCAGGAGCAGGGTCAGTTAAGTCATCCGCAGGAACGTAAACCGCCTGTACCGATGTAATCGAACCTTTGTTTGTAGATGTAATTCTTTCTTGCATCGCACCCATCTCAGTTGCCAATGTTGGTTGGTAACCTACCGCAGAAGGCATACGACCTAAAAGAGCCGATACCTCAGAACCTGCCTGTGTAAAACGGAAGATGTTATCAACGAAGAAAAGTACGTCTTTCCCTTGGTCAGAACCGGCACCATCACGGAAGTACTCAGCGATAGATAATCCTGAAAGGGCAACACGTGCACGTGCTCCAGGTGGCTCATTCATTTGTCCGAAAACGAAAGTAGCTTTAGACTCTCTCATTCCAGGTTTGTCAACTTTTGATAAATCCCATCCTCCATTTTCCATAGAGTGCATGAAATCTTCTCCGTATTTTATAATTCCAGATTCCAACATCTCACGTAACAAGTCATTCCCTTCACGAGTTCTTTCACCAACTCCTGCGAATACAGAAAGTCCACCGTGACCTTTAGCGATGTTGTTAATCAATTCCTGAATCAATACTGTTTTACCAACACCGGCACCACCGAACAATCCAATTTTACCTCCTTTTGCATAAGGCTCAATCAAATCGATTACTTTGATTCCTGTAAAAAGAACCTCCGTAGAAGTTGATAAATCTTCAAATTTTGGTGCTTGTTTGTGGATTGGCATTCCGTTAGCACCTTCTTTTGGTAAATCTCCTAAACCATCGATAGCATCTCCAACTACATTAAATAATCTTCCGTAGATATCGCTTCCAATTGGCATTTGGATTGGAGCTCCTGTAGCAGTTACAGCTGTTCCTCTGCTCAATCCGTCCGTAGCTTCCATAGAGATAGTACGAACTGTATTTTCTCCGATGTGCGATTGAACTTCAAGAATTAATTTTGTTCCGTTTGCGTTAACGATTTCAAGTGAATCATAGATTTTTGGTAATTCAACATCTTTAGTATCAAATACTACGTCTACTACTGGACCAATGATTTGCGAAACTTTTCCTATTGCGTTTGACATTGTTTATGTATTTATTAAATAGCTATTTAGGTTTGGAAAAAACCTCTCTTTTTTCCGAGTGCAAAGATAATTTTTATAAATAGAAAATCAAATAATTATTTTAATAAAAAAGAAGATTTTTTGAATTGCCTTAAAAACAAAAAACCATCCCGATTATTTGGGATGGTTTTTTATTACTAAAATACTTTGTTATGGTAAAACAGCCGGATACAATATTTGATATTGACCCAGATTAACCCCTTTAAAGTTTGAACCGTATGTTGCATTGATTGCTTCTAAGAATTTGTTGGCAATCAAAGCATATCCTTTTGGACTTGGGTGTACACCATCAAGTGAAAATGCATTTCCGGTTACATATGTTGATGTCATTGTATAACCATTGGCAACAAGTCCGCCATTAGCAACCTGATTTAAAATAGTATTAGCATCAACAAAAGCTAATCCTTTAGCCATAGCTATATCATGTATAGAATTATTATAAGCAACGGTAGCAGCTTTAACTTCTGCAGTTTCGCTTGCGGTTAAAGTTGTATTATCCTGCATTGGGTAAGAAACACCAATCGTATTAAATGGTGCAACAGCTCCAGTTTGTGTTGTGCCAATAATAGTTCTTGCTGTTAACAAGATGTAATCTCTTGAACCAGCAGCATTACTTGCGTGACGTGCCTGACCATATAAAGTTCCAATATATCCGGCAGTAGCAGTAGGATATCCTGCGCCTATCAATGCAGAAGTAATTTGTGATGAAATATTTAATAAAGTTTCATCCTTAATTAAAAGTGGATTTGCTTCAACAGTTGCAGGGTTTCCATCATCAGCAACTAATGTTTGGAAACGAGCCGGCATACCAAAACTCGCTAAAGCAGAATTTATTCCACCGAATAATGCATTTAACTGAGCAGCATTTGCTGCAGGTAAGCCCGGAATTGGATTGGTAGGAACGGTTGTAAAAAACGGAACCGATGTAACATCTGGAATATTTGCTACAACACCTTTGGCTCCATTTGCAGTTAATTGAGTCACTAAGGTAGTGTAAACTGTATTAAAAAGACCTGGATCGGTAATATCATTTCCTCCATAAGTAGTAGGGTCTGGGTTACCGGTTCGGTTAACTCCTGTACCACCTGATGTAGCGTAAGCCAAAACATCATTATTTCCAATCCATAAAGAAAAGAACGTTGGGTTTTGAGCTAAGGCATCTGCAAGAACTGAAGTAGTAGGGCTAGAAGCAAAGCGCACAAAATATGGATTTGCCTGTCCCGAAAGAACTCCGGCAACATTTCCATATCCATTAGCTAACAAGTGAAAGCTTTTCGCTCCAGGAACCCCCATATTGTTAAAAGGGCCAGTCAAAACATTTGTTATGTCGGTTGTAGGAGTGCCTGAAACTGTTGCCGGACCGCTTCCGTTGAAGTAAAGTCTTGGACTTTGAATAGGAGTTCCACTTAACAACAATCCCCCAACATTGTCATTCATGTATGGAATTTTAAATTCTCCACCACCAACTAATGCGAATTGTTGTGATAAGATGTTAGGATAAGAGTTTGCTTGTCCGGCCATAAATAAAGCACCGTCACTATATCCTGCACAAAGAGAATTACCAAGTGCAACATATTTAGAAAAATCTGCTGAACCCGCGGTCAAAGGAGATCCGTCTACAGAATTTGGATCAATTACAGCATCGTCATCACTATTACATGCTACAAAGGTCAACGAAACCAATAATAGCCATTTGAAATTTTTTATCATAACTTTTAAATTATATATTATTGATTATTATGGATTGATTGTTATTGAAGCAAACCATTGTTGTCCTATCTGCCCGGCACCAATTACCTGTATGTAATCTTTACCAAATAAATTATTAGCACCTACTTTTAAAACTGATTTTACAGCTGGGATTGCATAGTTAATCTGTGCATCAAAAACTACATTCTCAGGAACCATACCGTCAGCAAAAGAAGACTGCCATAAATATTCTGTATTCCATCTTATGTTAGTGTTGAATCCAAAGTTTTTGAATAATTTAGGATTACCCAATGATGCTTTAATTCTGTGTTTCGGAGTATTAAAACTTGGGATAAAACTTGGGTCTTCAGCTTGATCGAATTTATATTCAGCATAATTATAGTTAGCACTAAGTTCAAAATCTTTGTATACTTTTTTAGATACTCCGATTCCAAATCCTAATGATGTTACCTGTGCTCTTGAGTTGTCATAAATTTGATAAACTCTACGGTCTCCATTTTGGATAGCTAAATACGTCTTTTGAACTTCAGGATCAGAAGAATCAGTTCCAACAGTTCCATAGTAAGGAGCAATAACCCTTGATTGGTTCAAGAAGTCATTGTAAATGTTATAGTATCCACTGATGTCAACTGATAAATCATTTTTAACAACGGAACGGTAACCGACTTCAAATGCCTGAACTCTTTCTGGTTTTACCAAATTAACTTTGGCTACTTGCAAGTCAGCCGGGTTTAATGTTTGAGCAAAAGTCTGAACAGAAGTCAAAGTGTATGAATTGGTGTAAGCATCTACTCCCGATAATGTAGCTGTAGTGTTTCCGCCATTCACTAATTGACCTTGCGTGCTTACAGGTAATGTCTCAACATATCTTGTTAAGTTATCAGGCGCTGAACCGATTAAAGCGAATGGTCCAAGGTTCAAACCAATATATTGATCCTGAGTCGTTGGATTTCTGAAACCCGTTTGGTATGAAGCTCTGAAGTTGTGCTGTTTGTTAGCTCCCGCAGAGTAAACAAATGATAGTCTTGGAGAATAAAAACCGTCAAAGTTTTGTGATTTGTCATAACGGATAGACCCTGTAAATTTCAAACGGTCATCTGCTAAAAGTTTCTTTTGAACTTGCCCATAAAGACCATATTCATCATATTTAATAGGGCCGTTATAGTCGGTGAAAATTGTTCCTGAAGAATTCATAACATATTCTCTCAAAGATCCACCCAATTGAATTTCGGCAAATTTGATAATATCTTTGAAATTGTAATTAACATCTCCGTGATATAGTTTTGATCGGTCTTTGAATTTTGAACCTGTAGTTAGGTTCGGATCAGCACTGACACTTGCCAATGCTGCAGCAAACTCTGGCGAACCTGGTAGATATCTACCAGTATCAGCTGTTGCTCTTGCAATAGCATGAGCCTGCTCCGGAGTTGCACCGCCTAAAGTAGACTGAACATAAGCGCCGGCATATTGACCAAACCAAGTAGCATCATCTTTCCATGCGCGGTTAACATTCCAAGCAGCGAAACGCATATCGTATGAATCTCCGGCATTTTCATCTGTCATATAAGCTCTAACGAAGAAATTTTTCCCTTTAACTTCAAATTTAGTCTGATTGATAAAGAAGTTTTTCAATGAATATCTGTTAGCTCCCTGATAGATTGTGTTTCCTAAACCTAATTTGTGTTGCAGGATGATTTCTGTATCATCTGCAAATGGTTTGAAGTGCAGAGAGAAATCAGCTTTTACACTTTTTACGGTGTTGTCATTTAAATCCTGTTCTCTGTAACCGGTTCTTGCCACATTATAATTTGGTAATAAATTAACCGCAGATTGAGGAATCAAACCAAGGTTAGCCAACGATTGCCCAACACTTTTGATATTTGTTGAAACCTCGTCTCCATATAAGTTTAATCCATCATAATTTGGATTTGGTCCTGAGCCAACTAAATTAGGTGTTTGATCTCTTGTGTCAGAAGCAATCCACTCCGTTGCTTTTAAGAAAGTGAAATTGGCCTTAGCTGCAAAATGTTTTGAGAAAGCATGTGCTGCTCTTATACCAAAATCCCAATAGTCATTGGCGCCAGCAGTTTCCTGATAAGTTTTACCATATTTAAAGTAAAAACTCAATCCCGGATTTGTGAAAGGGCTTTTACTGTTCATGAACATAATTCCGTTGAAAGCATTCGCACCATATAACGCAGAAGATGCTCCAGGAAGAAGCTCCACATTGGCAACATCCAATTCAGAAACTCCGATTAAGTTTCCTAAAACAAAGTTCAGTGCTGGGGATGAATTATCCATACCGTCAACTAACTGCAAAAATCTTGTGTTGGCAACAGTTGCAAAACCTCTTGTGTTTATAGATTTAAAACCTAAACTACTAGTATTGAAGTGAACTTCTTTGAGATTTTCCAGCCCATCATAATAAGTAGCGGCAGTTGAGTTTTTGATTTCTTTCAAACTCATTCGCTCAATGGTTACCGGCGATTGCAAAACTTTCTCTGGCGTTCTCGATGCAGATACAACGATTTCATCCAGTTTCGTTTCTTCATCTGCTAAGGCAACTGAAATTTTTTGGTTGTTTGATGTAACTGAAACTTTCTTTGCGCCATAACCTACGCTCGAAACTTCAATGTCAAAAGGAGGTTTTTTTGTGGTTGACAAAGTGAAATTTCCATCACTGTCAGTAATTGTTCCCGTGCTATCACCAACTACTTTTACGTTGGCACCAGGTACTGGTTGGTTCTTACTGTCTTTTACCGAACCCGATATTGAAGTCTGCGCAAAAGTAATTCCGCAAAAAAACAATGAAACGATAAATAAATAAATCTTCATTTGGTTTTAATTTTGTTGGTTTATGAAGCCAAAATACAATATTTTTTTTTACATTATCAAAAAACTGCAGGTATTTTTATTAATAATTTATTGTGATGTTTCTCAGTAAAGATAAATAACCGCGCCTTTTTTTTAAGTTTTTATTAACGATTTGACAATATCAATGACAAAAATACTATGCATACATACAAAACAATGAATTTAATAAATTAATGATAAAAAATTGAGCAAAAAAAAACAGGACATTGTCCTGTTTTTTCGAATATTTTAATCAAGATTATTCTACCGTTACCGACTTCGCCAGATTTCTTGGCTGGTCTACATTACAACCTCTCATTACTGCAATATGATACGATAATAATTGTAAAGGGATAGTAGTAATTAATGGAGATAATGCATCTGAAGTTTCGGGAATTTCAATGATGTGATCAGCTAATCCTTTTACCTGAGTGTCACCTTTGGTAACAACCGCAATAATTTTTCCACTTCTCGATTTAATCTCCTGTATATTACTTACCACTTTGTCATAATGACCTTGTTTTGGAGCTATGACGATAACAGGCATTTGTTCGTCAATTAGGGCGATAGGCCCGTGCTTCATTTCAGCAGCAGGATAACCTTCGGCGTGGATGTATGATATCTCTTTTAATTTCAAAGCGCCTTCCAATGCAACCGGGAAATTGTAACCTCTTCCAAGGTAAAGGCAATTGGTAGCATCTTTAAATTTTGCAGCAATTTCTTTGGCTGCTTCATTGGTGGTTAAAGCTTCTGAAACTTTTTCAGGAATCACTTCTAATTCCTGTAAGTATCTGTGGAAGTCAGAGTTTGATAATGTTCCTTTAGCCTTTGCCAAACGTAAGGCAATCATCGTCAATACAGTAATTTGCGTTGTAAACGCTTTGGTAGATGCTACTCCGATTTCAGGTCCGGCATGGGTATAAGCTCCGGCATTAGTTTCTCTTGAAATTGATGAACCAACCACATTACAAACCCCAAAAACGAAAGCGCCTTTTTCTTTGGCTAATTTTATTGCAGCCAATGTATCTGCAGTTTCTCCGGATTGTGAGATGGCAATAACAACATCATTTTTGTCGATGATTGGATTACGGTATCTGAATTCAGAAGCATATTCAACTTCAACATTTATTCGGGCAAATTCTTCAATTACATATTCAGCAACCAATCCGGCGTGCCATGAAGTTCCGCAGGCAACAATGATAATTCGGTCTGCATGAAGGAATTTCTCGATATTATCCTCAACACCTGCCATCTGTATAATTCCCTGATTAGCCAAAAGCCTTCCTCTGTATGTATCCTTAATAACGCTTGGTTGTTCATAGATTTCCTTTAGCATAAAGTGGTCATAACCGCCTTTTTCAATCTGCTCCAAATTCATCTGTAGTTCCTGAACATAAGGATCAACAAGTGAGTCATCTTTAATTTTTCGGATTTTAAGAGGTTTATGAAGTCTGACGATAGCCATTTCTTCATCCTCTAAATAAATTGCATTTGAAGTATATTCAATAAACGGAGAAGCATCAGAAGCCACGAAAAATTCATTTTCACCAACTCCAATAGCTATGGGACTTCCTAATCTTGCCACAACGATTTCATCAGGATTTTCTCTGTCGAAAACACAAATAGCATAAGCGCCGACAACCTGATTTAACGCAATCTGAACAGCTTTACCAAGTTTAATATTTTCTTTCTTTTTTACATCTTCAATAAGATTTACCAAAACTTCGGTATCGGTGTCCGAAGTAAAAGTATAGCCCCTTTTAAGTAATTCTTTTTTTAATGGTTCATAATTTTCGATAATACCATTATGAATTATCACGATATTTCCCGAATTCGAAACATGCGGGTGGGAATTGATATCATTTGGAACACCATGGGTTGCCCAACGCGTATGCCCTATTCCAATAGTTGCTTTGGAAGAAGCAATAGCTTTTGACTTTTCCTCAAGGTCGGAAACCTTTCCTTTAGTTTTGGCAATTTTAAGCTCATTGCCGTCACAAAGCATAATTCCGGCACTGTCATAACCTCTGTATTCTAATCTTTTTAATCCTTTGATTACTATTGGATAAGCTTCCCTAAATCCAATATATCCGACAATTCCACACATAATATTAAGTATTAATTAGGTTTTGTATACCAAATTTCAAGTTTCAATCTTTTATCGTCAGGAACAGATGGATTCGAACCATACAAAATTGTTCCTAATGGATTCGCTACAGACATGGTTGGAGCACTATTAGAGTTGCTGTTAGCGGTTCTTAATTTTGAAAAGCCTACATTGCTAATGCTTTCAGTTACTGACAAACCAAGTCTGACATTGGTTGAATCTTTTGTAATTAAATCTCTTAAATAATTAGTAATTCTAATTTTATATTTATTTCCTTTATTGGTTATTAGACCGTCAGAACCTTTGATTTGTTTAGTTCCGCTACCATCAGTATTTAACAGAATTCCACCATAAATATATTTATTTAGTTTTGGATAAGTCCCATCAGTAGTCCCGTCAGCTACATAATCAATCAGCGTCTTTTTGTTTGTTAAATCATATAGGTAGATACGGTTGGGTTCTACAACCTGCTTCTTAACTGCGTCAGCATCATCGCTTTTCATTCCGTCACGATCGATGTAGAATGTCAGATTGGCTTCATTGATAAGCCAGCCATTAAAGATCATATCATCAATTTCATCCGAAACACCATTCGGTGTAGTATGAAGTATATACTTTGGATTGGAAGTTTGATTAATAGGAAGATTAGCATTATACGAAGGATTAAGGGTATAACCTTTTGTGTCAGTCGTTCCAAACAAATCTATAACAGCCATCGAGCCTTCTCCACCCTTTAAATAAAGTTTGGAAGCTTCTTGCGTAGTGTTATTCGCGGCATTTAAATAATCTGGATTTTCATTAGAAGTTTTTAATAAACTGATACAGTTTCCTTTAAGATTTAAGGCATACGACTTGCTTTCTCTTGTAAAAGAGGTCACTGTTGTCGTTGTTCCATCAGGATTACGAATAGTCTTGATATTTTTCAAATCTTCTTTGTAGAATATTTTAATAGTTCCGTTAGCAAAATTGAGCAAAGCCATATTTCCGGGATTACCATTTTCTACCTTGAAATACAATCCGCGGAAATAATTTTTAAAAGTGAAGTTGTCATCTAATTTTCCACTTGGAGCATTTAGAATCTTATTGTAAAAGACATCCGTTCTTAAATGCAATCGCATAGAAGGGGCATACCTTGTATATTGTTTAGTAACGCCATCCGATTTGTAAGTAGTTAATTTATGCTCTCTTTTATCGAAATAAAAATGCTCATTTTCACGACCATCAGCGTTATGTGTTCCTTCAGTACCGGAAGCAGGATCTGTAAGTGGGGCATTATTCAATAAAACCGGAATTTTATTGCCGTCAATCAAGGCATTCTGATCGGTATAAAATAATTGCTGTTCAACCAAAGACTGATCAGGATCTAAATTCCTTAAAAAATAATTGGATTCGTAAACACTTAACTTAAACTTCGAATTGCTAGTTTCTGCATCATGGTCTTTGTCATAAGGAGCCACTCCAAAAATTGAATCCAAAACATAAGTATTTGTATTATCAGAATTTGAAGTTTTTAAGGTTTTAAAATAAGGAATGTCCAAAATGACACTATCTATGACAGGCAAATCCTGATAAAGCGTGTTGTCAGTGTTATTAAAAACAGGGCTTGTAGTTGAAAGTTCTAATTGTGTCACAAAGTTGGCCTCAGTATCTCCAAAAACAGGATTTGAATAAAAACCAAGCGCATTTATGGGCAAATTATTTGAGGCAATTGGTCCAAGTTTTTGATTGTATGCTTTTACTGTTGCACCAGTATATTGTGTAAAACCAAAGTGGTCGTCACCAACTACGTTAGTCCCTAATTCATTAAAATCCTTATCGCAGGAAGCAATAAGAATAATGGTAAATAATCCAAATAAAATCGGTTGTAAAAGTGATTTTTTATACATAAAATAACTATATTTTTAAGAAAGCATCCCTTTATAAAAGCTGGTATATGCTTCGGTAAATTTATCTTTCGAGGCGAAAGGTAAAAAAGGTTTTCCTGAAGATTCTATAAATTTTGTTAAACTTGCCGACACGTTTTCAGACGCAATGACTAAAGCATCCGAGTGATTTACAGCCGATTTGATAAGGTTTTCATAATTAGGGGTTTCTAATTCCTGAATTGCTTCATGGGGAACACCATCAAATTTTACTTTGTTGATCATTTCAATGTCTAAATTACCATCAAAAGACTGTCCGTAAACAGAAGTTACGATCTTGGTCTCCGAAAACAGCGCTTCATCCTTGTAATAATGCTTCATGTAGATTGGCAACAAACTTGCCATCCAGCCATGAACATGGATAATATCGGGAACCCAGTTTAATTTCTTTACGGTTTCTACAACACCTTTTGCAAAGAAAATGGCTCTTTCATCATTGTCGGGATATAATACACCATCTTCATCGCTGAAAGTTGCCTTTCTTTTGAAATATTCATCATTATCTATAAAATAAACCTGAATTCTTTCTTTTGGGATCGATGCTACTTTTATAATCAAAGGCATATCCAAATCATTCACTACCAAATTCATTCCCGATAATCGGATAACTTCATGCAATTGATGTCTTCTTTCATTGATATTCCCATATCTCGGCATAAAAATCCTAATCTGTCCACCCTGATCGTTAATCATTTTGGGAACATCATACGACATTAAAGAAACCTCATTCTCAGCCAAATACGGCACAACTTCAGATGATACATACAATATCCTCTTATCTTCCATAATCTAATCTACTTTATTATTGGCAATAAAAAACAGGCAAAAGTACAAAAATTTATGCAGTTATTTATGAAAATGGTAAGTTTGCAACTCAATTATTGAAAGCCGATGCTTCTTTTTAACACACAACGCGAATTAGTTTCTTATCTGGAATCTGTTTCCAACGAAAAAACGACGATTGGTTTTGTGCCTACGATGGGCGCGCTTCACGCCGGACACCTTTCCCTGCTTGAGGAATCTATGAAGCATAACAGCATTAATGTCATCAGTATTTTTGTGAATCCAACGCAGTTTAATAATGCCGAAGATTTGGCAAAATATCCAAAAACCTTAGAGAAGGATATCGAAAAAATTAAAACAGTTTCAGATGATATAATCGTATTTGCACCAAGTGTGGATGAAATTTATGGCGGGAATACGGTTTCACAGCATTTTGATTTTGACGGTCTGGAAAACCAGATGGAAGGCAAGTTCCGCCCGGGTCATTTTGATGGTGTCGGAACAATCGTCAAACGGCTTTTTGAAATTGTAAAACCAACCAACGCATACTTTGGAGAAAAGGATTTTCAGCAATTACAAATCGTTAAAAAAATGGTTGAAAAAACCAAACTGCCCGTAAACATCATCGGCTGTCCAATCTTTAGGGAAACAAACGGTTTGGCAATGAGCTCACGTAACGAAAGATTAACCGAAGACGAGCGAAAAGAAGCTGCCATTATTTTTAAGACAATTTCTCAAGCTAAAAAAATATTCAAAACAAAATCAGCGGCAGCAGTCGCTTTGTTTGTAAACAAGACTTTCGAAAACAACAGCAATTTCAAATTAGAGTATTTTCAAATAGCCGATGAAGCTACATTGTTACCTTGTATCCGAAAAAGCAAAAACAAAAAATACCGAGCCTTTATCGCTGTTTTTGTCAACAAAATAAGATTGATTGACACGATTTCATTAAATTAAATTACTTTTGCGCCATGCAAATTGAAGTTGTAAAATCTAAAATTCATCGAGTAAAAGTTACTGGTGCCGATTTAAATTATATTGGCAGCATCACTATTGATGAAACGTTGATGGAAGCGGCTAATCTCATCGAAGGTGAAAAAGTTTCTATCGTTAATGTCAATAACGGTGAGCGTTTTGATACTTACGTTATCAAAGGAACAAAAGATTCAGGTGATATAACACTCAATGGTCCGGCAGCACGAAAAGTTCACAAAGGAGACATCATCATTATCATGTCGTATGCTTTAATGGATTTTGAAGAAGCGAAAACCTTTACACCTTGGTTGGTTTTTCCGAACGAAACAAACAATTCTCTGACTTAATCCTCTTGAAAAATCAAATTGGCAAATGGCTTACGGTTTTTATTCCTCTTTTGATAGGAATCGGAATCATATACTATCAATATACGACTTTGACATCCGATGAAATTGAGAAGATAAAAATCAGTTTTAAAAAGGCAAATTACTATTATATTTTATTGTCTTTAATCATAGCCTGCGTTGGCTACTGGTCTAGAGCTTATCGCTGGAAATATGCCCTGAATCATTTGGGATATCAGACTAAATTCACCAATAATTTACTGACGGTTTGTGTTTCGTATCTGGTTAATCTCACAGTTCCACGTTCAGGCGAAATTTCACGTGCAGCCTTATTAAAAAAATATGAAGACGTTTCGTTTGATAAGGTATTCGGAACGATAGTTGCCGAAAGAATCGTCGATTTACTGATATTCTTTCTTTTTGTTTTCATCGGATTCGTTTCTCAGTTTGATCAGATTTATCAATTTCTGTTGAGCCAAAATGTGTCGTTGCAATCCTTAATTATAACTGCGATTGTCGGCTTGATACTGTTCTTCGTTTTTATACTAATTTGGATTTATGCTGAATGGGAAATCCTTCTGAAACTGAAGAAAAAATTATCCGGCCTTGTTGAAGGCATAACCACAATTTATAAAATGAAGGACAAATGGAAATATATTTTTCATTCGTTTTTCATCTGGTTGACCTACCTGGCAATGTTTTATGTAGCAATTTTTGCTTTACCTGAAACTTCAGGAATAAGCTTTGATATTGTAATTATGGGCTTCATTTTTGGCAGCCTTGCCGTAGGTTTTTCTAACGGCGGATTAGGAGCATATCCTTTTTCAATTGCATTGATTTTTTCGCTTTACGGAATTACCAAAGATGTTGGAACCGCCTTTGGCTGGCTGGTTTGGACATCACAAACGATTTTGGCGATCCTTCTCGGACTGATTTCCTATGTTTTGCTTCCGCTTTTAAACAGAAATAAATAATTTTGTTATCTTGCTTGGCAATTTAACGGAACATTATTTAATTCTATTTCCAACTGTCATGAAAAAAAATATCCTGTTTTTATTTTTCATTTGCTTCAATGCTGCCTTTTCCCAAAATAAAAAAGTAACCGACACTATAACATCAAAAATACTTAATGAAGATCGTGAAATCGCAATTGGTTTGCCGGCTTCCTATGACAGGCATCCCAATCAAAAATATCCGGTCATAGTGCTCCTTGATGGTGAATTCCTTTTCGATGCTTTTCAGGGAAACCTAAGCTATGGTAATTATTGGGACGATTTGCCCGAAGTAATCATTGTTGGTATCAGCCAAAATAAAAATAACGAACGCGAAGCCGATTGTGCAGTTGACGAAACGAATGGACTACCAACAGAAAAAGGAGAAAGTTTTTTTGAATTCATTGGTATGGAATTGCTACCATATATTGATAAAAAATACAGGACAGCACCATTCAGGATAGTTGCGGGATTAGATACCACTGCCGGTTTTTTGAATTGTTATCTTTATAAAGATGTACCAATTTTTGATGCTTATATTTCGATGAGCCCTGAACTTCCTACAGGTATGGAAGAGCAGCTTCCGGAAAGATTGTCCACAATCCAAAAACCAATTTTTTACTATCATTCCTCGGGTGATGGCGATGTTAAAAAAATGCGTAACAGAATTTTAGCTTTAGATGAAGAAGCCAAAAAAATCAATAAACCAACACTCAATTATCGATTTGATGATTTCAAAGGAGCGTCCCATTATTCATTGGTTCTGAATTCAATTCCGAGTGCCTTGTATCAAATATTCTCAGTATACCAACCAATCTCAACCGTAGAATTTAATGAAAAAATTGCGCCATTGCCTTCTGGTTATGTCGATTATCTGGAAAAGAAATATGATGTAATCGATAAGTCCTTTGCATTGAAATTACCTATCCGTTTAAACGATTTCAAAGCTATCGAAGCGGCAATCCTTAAAAATAAAGCCTACGACGAGTTTGATAAATTGTCACAATTAGCCAGAAAAAATTATCCTAAATCGATGCTTGCGGATTACGAATTGGGTCAGATGTATGAGAAAAAAGGGGATAATGCAAGAGCGGTTAAATCTTATCTGAGTGCTTTTCAACGTGAAGAAATTGGCGATTTGACCAAAGACATGATGATTGAAAGAGCCGATGAATTAAAAAAATCGCTGCCTAAAAAAGGAAAACCTGGTAAAAACGAACCGGCTGCCGCAGAAGAAACGCCTCCTACAGATGCACCGGCTGAAACAACTCCAACAGATACTCCACCAACCGATTCAGCTCCAACGGAAACAACCCCGACAGAAACACCATTAGGAGGCAAAAAGTAATACCAATGTCTAAATTAAAAACGACTTTCTTTTGCCAGAATTGCGGCGCTCAGTATGCCAAATGGCAGGGGCAATGCAACTCATGTAAGCAATGGAATACTATTGCCGAAGAAATTATTCAGAAAGAAGAAAAGACAAGTTGGCAACCTTCTTCAACCGAATCTAAAAGGATTTCCAAACCATTGAAAATAAAAGAAATCGATTCGACTAAAGAAGTGCGGATGGATTCTACAGACGGCGAATTAAATCGTGTGCTTGGTGGTGGAATTGTTCCGGGATCGTTAATACTTTTAGGAGGGGAACCCGGCATCGGAAAGAGTACGCTTTTGCTCCAGATTTCTTTAAAGTTACCTTATAAAACCTTATATGTTTCGGGGGAAGAAAGCCAGAAGCAAATCAAAATGCGAGCAGAGCGCATCAATCCGGATAGTGATAACTGTTACATTCTGACGGAAACCAAAACACAGAATATCTTTCGGCACATTGTAGAAACTGAACCCGATATTGTCATTATCGATTCGATACAAACGCTACACACCGACTATATTGATTCAACACCGGGAAGCATTTCCCAAATCAGGGAAACCACCGCTGAACTGATAAAATTTGCTAAGGAAACCAATATACCCGTGATATTGATTGGCCATATTACCAAAGATGGGAACATTGCCGGACCAAAAATCCTGGAACACATGGTTGATACCGTTCTTCAGTTTGAAGGAGACAGAAATCATGTCTACCGAATCCTTCGCTCACTCAAAAACCGTTTTGGTTCAACGGCCGAATTGGGAATTTATGAAATGCAGGGCTCGGGTTTGCGCGAAGTTTCAAATCCATCTGAGATATTGATTTCACATCGCGAAGAAGAACTTTCGGGAACGGCAATTGCATCTACTTTGGAAGGAATGCGCCCGTTGATGATAGAGATTCAGGCTTTGGTATCTACTGCAGTTTACGGAACACCGCAACGAAGTACAACGGGTTACAATGCCAAAAGGCTGAACATGATTCTGGCAGTTTTGGAAAAACGTGCCGGTTTTCGGCTCGGTACCAAAGACGTTTTCCTGAATGTAACAGGCGGAATTTCGGTTGATGACCCCGCAATAGATTTAGCAGTTGTTGCTGCAATTCTGTCTTCAAATGAAGATATTACGGTAGGAAAAGATGTTTGTTTTGCCGGCGAAGTTGGGCTTTCGGGCGAAATCCGTCCGGTAAACCGCGTTGAGCAACGCATTCAGGAAGCAGAGAAACTTGGGTTCTCGACCATTTTTGTTTCCAAATACAATAAGATTTCGGCAAAATTTCCAGGAATAAAAGTGGTTTTGGTTTCCAAAATTGAAGAGGTGGTTGAGCAGTTGTTTGGGTGATTTATCAACCCAAATGCTATAAATTTTTAGATGAATTATATAAAGGGAATAACGCTTCTATAACTAATTTTGAACTTTAAGAAGCACAATAAAACTAAGAAAAAAGCGTTTGTATAAATCAATCAACTACTTATGAAAAAAAGAATTCTACTTCTTTCTTTGTTTACTATTTTTATTTGCTTCACCAGTTCGTTAACGCTCGTGTCCTGCTCCAAACAAAACGAGTACAGCCAATTTGATAGTTTTGGCGAAGAAAACCGTTGGCAGAAATCTGATACCAAGACCTTTGAGTTTGATATAGCTAATGAATCCCAATCATATGATATGACCTTTAGATTCAGTCACGTTTTTGATTATCAGTTTGCTTCCGTTCCAATAAATTTCAGCATAGAAAATCCAAAAGGAGAAAAAGAAAACTTCTCTATTGATTTAGCTATAAAAGGCATTGACGGAAAAGAATTAGCCGAATGTGCAGGTGATGTCTGTGATTTGAATTATAAAATCAAAGAAAAAGCCAAACTTATAAAAGGAAAATATAAAGTTACAGTTTCGCACAGTTTTAATGGCCCCTATCTTCCAAACGTAATCGGAATTGGATTAAAGGTTGAAAGTGTAAAATAAAATGAAAAAGAGAAAGCAAAAAGGGCTCTTAATTATAAAAATCTGCGCAATAATAGCATTGCTTGGATTGGCTTTGTTGTTTGCTTTCCGAAACACAATATTAAATAAAGTCATTCAACGCGTTGATGCTAAAATGAAGCAGGATTATCAATGCAATTTTACAATACAAAATGCAGAATTCCATGGACTGACCAATCTCGAATTCCATCACATAGCTCTGGTTCCAAAAGAAGCCGATACACTAATTCACATAAACGAATTGAAAACCAGCGTTAACTTTTGGAAACTTTTGATCGGTGATATTCAATTAGGAAAACTCGAAATCAACAAAGGATTTATCCAGTTGGTCAAAAATGGGAATCATGCAAATTATGATGCTTTCCTCCGTTCTAAAAAAGAGAAAAAAGATAATGATGAGGTTAATTATGCCAAGCTCTTAAACCGGATTACTTCAAAATTGATGGATCTGGTTCCAACAGACATGCGGGTGAAAGGCTTTGCTTTTAAAATAAATGATAACGGCAACAAGGTAATTTTCGATTTTAATGAGTTGGCTTTAGCCGATAAAAAACTAAAGACAACTATTCAGGTTACTTCGGATAATTTTTCACAGCAATGGAGCATTAATGGTTTTGCAGATCCAAGAGACCGAAAAGCCGATTTGACTTTTTCGAATGCCAAAAATGACACAATCAAAATTCCATATCTGGATAAAAAATTCAACCTGAAAACAGGCTTTAAATCGATTCATTTTAATCTTGAAAATTTAGGAATGAGTAATGGAGAGCTCCATGCTGATGGTTATTCATCCATAGAAAATCTGTTTGTCAATCATGCTAAAATTGCCACCAAGGATGTAGTCATAAAAAATGCCCGTTTCGATTATCACTGGGTTGTCGGACCTCGGTTTGTAGCTATCGACAGCACATCAACAATGCAGTTGAACAACATCAAATGCAACCCTTACATTTCGTATTCCAATGAGAAAGATAAAGTTTATGCACTTAAACTGAAGATTCCTAAAATGAAGGCACAAGACTTTATTTCATCCTTGCCAACCGGATTATTCCGTCATTTTGAAGGAATGGAAGCGCAGGGAAATTTTAGTTATTCGCTGAATTTTGAATACAACAATCACAAACCAAAAAATATAATTTTTGAAAGTAAGCTGAAACCCGAAGGATTAAAAATCACCAAATATGGCGATGCCGATTTGAACAAATTAAATGGGTCATTCGTTTACCGCGCTATGGATAAAGGAGTTTTGCAAAGACCAATTCTGGTCGGACCCGAAAATTCAAATTATACGCCTTTAAGCGAAATTTCACATCACCTTAGAAATTGTGTACTTACGAGTGAAGATCCATCATTCTTTTCTCATCGCGGATTTATCAATGAAGCTTTCAAGGAATCAATCGTAAAAAATATCAAAACCAAAAAGTTTTCACGTGGTGCGAGTACTATCAGTATGCAGTTGGTAAAAAATATTTTTCTGACTCGTGAAAAAACCTTGTCAAGAAAACTCGAAGAAATTCTGTTGGTTTATATTCTTGAAAACAATCACATTAGTTCTAAGGAACGCATGCTTGAAGTCTATTTCAATATCATAGAATGGGGACCAAACATCTATGGAATTGGTGAAGCTTCGCAATTTTATTTCCAGAAAAGAGCTGTCGATTTAAATATAAATGAATGCTTGTTTTTGGCAACGATTATTCCAAATCCAAAAGGATTCATGTATCGTTTGGAAAATGATCATCAACTAAAACCTTTTGCCAAACAACAACAAAAATTCATAACCAAAGTAATGTTCCGCCGAAATCTTTTGGTGGCAAATGATACAATTGGCAACTTTCCGTTTTCAATTACCGGTCCGGCAAAATTCTTTTTGAAACAAAAGCCAACAGCAGTTGAAATAGAAACCAATTCTATTGAAGATTTTGAATTTTAGATGAAAACATTACAAGACATTCAGCAAATAATTGACAGTTATCATGAGCTTAATGAAACAATTGAAGCTGCCAATTTCCTTATAGATGAATACGGAATCAGGCATCCGAATTTCAACAACTTTGAGCTTCGCGAAAAAGCAAAACCCGAATATATTTTGATGACAACTGAAGGTACTTTTGGGCAAAAACAAATCATCAGGATTCCTGAAAATACTTTCGAATTTCCGTTGATACTCATGCTGAATTTGATTGCCCACGAAATGATTCATGTGGGGCAAAAGGTAAAGGTAAATGAATTCCCCGACAGGAATGAGCGCGAATGGCAGGCGTATTACGAAATGCTGTTTCATAAAACCTATCCTCAGGTTCCTAATTGCACCCCTTTCCATCAAAAGTTTTTTGCAGAAAAAGCATTCAGCTATTATAAACGAATGGGGGAGAACTCCACCTTACAACAAAAATATTCCGGACAAAAAGCTGAAATAGAAGCGCTTTTGGCATCATTAGCATAAAAAATAAATATGCTTCCCAACCTTTTCGTGTTATTTAGGTATCTATAGAATAAATACCTAATCTTTAAAAACATGAAAAAAATCTCTTTTACAATCCTATTGCTGGTTTCTGCAATAGCTTTAGCCCAAAAACCAATTTTTACCACAGCCAAAGTCAAAGCAGCAACAGTTTATTACAATGCTGCCGAATTTTCACAAACTGCATCAGTCAATCTTCCTTCGGGAACAAGTGAAATCGTGATAAAGAATGTTGCCGATTATCTTAATGAGAATACGGTTCAGATTGGAGCACCAAATTCGGTAACGGTTTTGTCAGTACAGTTTACACAAAATTATATTTCGGAATACGAAATAGATGAAACCAATCCGGCAATTAAGAAAGTTCGCGATAGCATCGCTTGGACGCAAAAGGAAATCAAAAAAGTTCAGATTGAAAAATACTCAAACCAGCAAGCAAGTTTATTAATGGATCAAAATCGAACTGTAGCTGGGGCAAATTCAGGAATGAATGTTACAGAACTTATGAAGCTTATCGATTTCTATAAAATCAAAAAAACCGAACTTGAAAACATGGTTGTTACTTTACAGGAGAAAGAGACAAAATTGAATCAGAAACTAATTAATCTAAATGAGAAACTGGAAGTTAATACCAAAAATGAAGAGAAAAATTCGAGTGGAAAGTTAATTATTCAGGTGATGAATGAAATTGCCGGTGCTGTAAATCTCGACATAAATTATATTACCAACAGTGCTTCGTGGACACCTTTCTACGATTTGCGAGCCGAGAATATTACTTCACCAATCAATATGATGTACAAGGCTCAGGTAACACAAAGCACAGGCATTGACTGGAAGAAAGTGAATCTAACTTTGTCTTCAGGTAATCCAAATCAAAATAATCAAGCACCATTGTTGAGTTCCTGGTTTTTGAGATATGCAGCTTTATATGATAAAGATGAAAATTTTGGGATTCAAAACGATTTTAAGGGAAGAGCAGCAGGAGTTGAGTTACAAGAAGTTGTTGTAACCGGATACAATGCAAAGAAAAATAAAGAAGGAGCTTACGCCCTTAGCACTGTTAGTGCAAATATTAATGAAAACCAACTCAACGTTTCGTTTGATATAGACATTCCATATGATATTTTATCAAATGGGAAACCGCATAGTGTAGCATTGAAAGAAATCAAATTGCCGGCAACTTATAAATATTATGCTGCGCCGAGAGTGGATAAAGATGCTTTTCTCTTAGCAGAAATCAATGATTATTCGAAGTATAATTTGTTGCCCGGAGAAGCCAATATCATTTTTGAAGGATTGTATGTTGGCAAAACAATGATTAATCCAAATCAAACTTCAGACACTCTAAATTTAAGCATGGGAAGAGATAAAAAAATCTCCATCAAGCGGGAAAAAGTTGTGGATAAATCGGGGACACGTTTTCTTTCATCAAAAAAAGAACAGACATTCACCTATGATATAACGGTTAGAAATAATAAAAAAGAAGTAGCCACTATTATGCTGAAAGACCAATATCCATTAAGCACCGATAAGGAAATTGAAATAGAATTGTTAGAAAGTAATGGCGCCAAGGAAAATAAAGAAACGGGAATCCTAACTTGGGATTTAAAACTAAATCCGAATGAAACAAAGAAAATCAGGATAAGTTACAAAGTCAAATATCCGAAAGACAAAATTATAGATAATCTTTAATCATATAATTAATAGCTTAAATTCTAAAATACGCAATCCTCAAAGATTGCGTATTTTGCATAACAATAAGATTGTAAAATTTTTATCATTAAATTTACCAATATTAAATCCTATGCTATGAAAAAATTATTACTTCTAAGTCTATGTCTATATTCTTTTCTAAGTTATTCACAAACACTCGGATTACAGCAATTTGCAACCGGATTTACAGCAGCAATAGAATTAACGCATCCGGTAAATGATTCACGTCTTTTTGTGGTGCAACAAGGTGGTTTGATACGCATTGTAAATCCGGATGGTAGTATTAATGCAACGCCCTTTTTAAATTTATCATCATTGATAAGTACCGGTAGTGAGCGGGGTTTGCTTGGTTTGGCATTTCATCCTAACTATGCTTCCAACGGGCTTTTCTTTGTAAATTATACCAATACTGCCGGAAATACAGTTATTGCAAGATATGGTGTAAGCGC
>DBIH01000017.1 GCA_002296885.1 Flavobacterium sp. UBA807
TATTATGATTACTTTACCATTATTCAGGCATTTGCCATTTTTAAAGAAATAAATACAAGATGGCATTATGTAAGCGACCCAAAAGGTCATGATTATATTGCAAAGGCTACTGAATCGCTTCAATACCTTTCAGGTGATTGTGATGATCATTCGGTTTTTATGACAGCCTGCATAAAATCAATTGGCGGCACAACGAGACTAATTCATACCAAAGGACACATTTATCCTGAGCTGTTAATAGGGAAGAAAAAAGATTTAGAGCGTATTAATTATGCCATAAAAAAGGTTTTATTTGTGAAGGAAAGTAAAGGCAAACCCATCAATTATCATATTGACGAGCGGGGTAACATCTGGCTCAACCTTGATTACACCGCTAAATATCCCGGTGGTCCATTTATGAATGAGGAAATCCTGGGAGCACTTACTTTAGATTAATTTAGTGGCGTTTCACGTTAATAACTAGTTTATAATTCGTAATTCCTAATTCCTATTTCGTAATTTAATTCACTATATTCGTTTCTGAATAAAACGACCTATATGAAAAAAATATTTTGTCTTTTACTTTTATTTTCATTGGCTTCACAGGCACAGGAAAATTCTGTGCTTGCAAGTAAAAAGAACGAATTCCGTGTAGATGTTTTGTCTGCCATTGTTTACCAAAAAGCCAGTCTGAGTTACGAGCGCTTTTTCGGCAATTACTGGTCAACCGGTTTCAATGTTAATTTTTCCAATAGCAGTAAATTAAATGATGACTTTGACAACGGATATAGAAATAACGTTCCTAAATATGAATTTAATCCGTACTTGAGATATGCTTTGTCAAAAAGTAAATCAAGGTATTATTTTGCTGAAGTTTTTGGTTCCTATAATGGTGGGGATTTCAAGGAAATTGTTCGTTTGACCGATGATAACGGACATGATTACTATACTACAAATAAATCTAAATACACCGATTTTGGACTGGGTGGCAGCCTGGGTTATAAAATGTATTTTCACAACAGCATCGCTTTAGAATTCATTGTCGGATTTGGTCAAAACCTAACCAATCGTGAGAAAAGCCCAGATGTAATTTCAAGAGTTGGGCTGAATTTGGGTTATAGATTTTAATAAAAAGAAATATGAAAAAGTTACAATATATAGTCTTGCTTACTGTTGCGCTTTTGGTTTCAAACTGCGATACCAATGACGATGGTTTTTATAACAATGTTTTTGCAGAAGTGCCAAATTTGGTAGCCATTGATGCACATGCTTCCACTTATACCGTTGGTGAGAAATTATACATCAGTGCTGATTTTTCAAGATATTTAGCGGAAGGCAGTACCACATTAGATGCTTTTGAAACAACCGGAGCGAATCAGTTTGCCTTTTCTTATGTAATTGAAAAACAAACAAGCGCAACAACCTGGGATGTGGTAAACGTAAACGACAGTCAACTGGATATCGTGAAAGGAAGTGCTCAGAATGGTTCTTATGTTTATGGCATCTGTCAATACAATACTGCTGATGAAACTTATGAATACCGTGTTGGATTTCCGTTATTGTCAACAGGAACTTATCGTTTAAGCTTTAATTATAACAGTGATACTCCCAACAAAGTTGAATTGCGATCTTTAAGTCCGAAAAAACGTTTGATTCTGAATATAAATTCGGTTATTACCGGACTCGATTCTGCCGGATTTTATCACTTTACTGTAAACTAAGTTCACCAATCTATCGGTTGTTTTCCAAGGCTTTTGAGATAATCATTTGTTTTACTAAAATGTTTATTTCCAAACCACAGACCTCTGTTGGCACTCAATGGCGATGGATGCCCGGTTTCTAAAACATGATGTTTTGATCGGTTGATTTTGGCTCCTTTCTTTTTGGCAAATCCACCCCAAAGTAGGAATACAACATTTTCCTTTTCATCTGAAATCTTTTGGATAACTGCATCGGTAAATGTTTCCCATCCCTGATTCTGATGGCTTCCGGCTTCGCTTTCACGAACAGTTAAAGTGGCATTGAGTAATAAAACACCCTGATCTGCCCAGCGTTCCAAATTCCCGGTTCTTGGAAAAGGTTGATTCAAATCGGTTTCTATTTCCTTAAAGATATTTATAAGCGATGGCGGAAAAGGAACTCCATCATTTACTGAAAAGCACAATCCATTCGCCTGTCCGAAACCATGATAAGGATCCTGACCAATGATGACAACTTTTACATCATTAAAATGGCAATGATCAAAAGCGGCAAAAATTTGACTTCCTTTGGGGAAACATCTTCTTGTCATGTACTCATTTTTAACAAAAGAAATCAAATGCTGAAAATAGGTTTTTTCGAACTCAGTAGAAAGTACATTTAGCCACGAAGAATGTATTTTAACGTCCATTTTAATTTTTTTACAAATATATATACTTTAAAACTTTGTAACTTTGAACCTTTACCACTTTTATGATTTCCATTACTGATAAGACATTACAGGATTTAGAATTTAACACGGTTTTGCAAACCATTTCAGAGCGGTGTACTACTGAAATCGGAAAGCAGAAAGCATTAGAAATAGTTCCTTTTAAAGACAAAGAACTTTTGATGGATGTACTGCTACAAACCTCAGAATACTTATCTTCTTTTTCAAATAATAATGCAATTCCCAATCATGGATTTGACAACCTGACCAATGATTTGAAGTTTCTTGCCATAGAGGATAGTTTTCTTGAAGTTGGCAGTTTCAGAAAAATAGCAACGCTTTCGGAAACTGTTAATGTGCTACTATTATTCTTTAAAAAATTCCATGACTATTATCCAAAACTGAATGCAAAAGCTTCACAGGTTGAATACACAAAATTTATCATTCAGAAAATTGACGAAGTCGTTGATAAATATGGCGAAATAAAAGACAATGCTTCTCCCCAGTTAAATGAAACCCGTAAGGCGATGAACTTGGTTCGCGGAAAAGTAAATCAGAGTTTTGGACAAGCCTTGACACAGTATAATTCGCTTGGCTATTTGGATGAAATACGCGAAAGCATTGTTGAAAACAGGCGTGTTTTAGCAGTTTTGGCAATGTATCGCAAGAAAGTCAAAGGTTCCATTTTGGGAAGTTCTAAGACTGGAAGCATCGCTTATATCGAACCGGAAACTACATTGCGGTATTCAAGGGAATTGAA
>DBIH01000086.1 GCA_002296885.1 Flavobacterium sp. UBA807
TGTTATTCTAAACCTTCAAGGTCTTTTATGTCTTCTTTTTTAGATTCTATTTTTTGCTGTTCAAATTTTGTGTCTTTCTCGACAGTATCTTTTACTAAGAGTGTTTTGCCTAATACGAAAACAGAGGAAAGGGCACAAATCAACAGTAATGCTCTGGGAATTTTTTTTTGATTGTTGTTAGATTTTTTAAGTAGTAACAAACTAAAAATCAAAGCCAAACCAATTGGTAAAAACGCAATTGTATCAAGTGGTAAAACGGAAAAAACAATCGCTAAAACCGTAAATAAAATTCCCAAAATCAAAAATAATTTTCTCATGATTAAATTCCGCTAACTGAAGTTAAAGTCAATTGTCCGGTTCCGACCGGGATGCTGAATTTAAGCAAGGTCGGGATTTTTTTATCATCAGCGGTTAGCCACATCAGGTTTTTGTCCTTTCCTTTTAGGGCATCAGTTCGGGCACCAATAGACAGTTTGTAACATTCCTTTTTACCCAGATTTCCCGCATTTACAGTTTCTTTTCCCATATATTTTAAGGTAACCGGAATTTGCTTTTCGTCAAAAACAATCATTAATGATTGTGTTTGCCCTTCCTTGAATTTTGATAAATCCATGGTTCTGACTTTATAAAAAAGCGAAATCACATCCTGGGTTGAACTGCCAATGGAAAATGTTTTTTGAGATTCAGGATAAGTTCTTTTTTTTACGGTACTTGTTACTGTAGTTCCTTTGAAAACGTATTTTTCCTTCTTTTTATAACCGCCTTCATCAATACTTCTTTTGTACAAGCTTGGTTTCAGGTTTGCCGGATTTACATAAGATTCATAAACATCTCTGATTTTGAAAAAAGAATCCCATTTACTGTAAGTAGACAATTCACAGCTTAAATGCAGATATGTGTTTTTTGCGGTGGTAACATTTTCAGTAGACATAGTAACCTGTGCCAATTGTGTCATCAAACCACTCATATTATAAGAACCTACAAAAACCAGTTTTTCACCAGGGTTTATGGTTTGGTTTGGTTCTGAACGAAACGAACATAAGACAAAAATGGAACAAAGTATAAAAAGTAATTTCTTCATAATAGAAAATTAATGGTGCAAATATAAAATTTTTAAAGCGGTTACTTTAACAAAAGAAACATGAAATTTCTTTTAGAGTTTATTAATAACGAATAAATTTGTGTTTTAGTATAAACATGTAAATATGGAAAGAAATATTACAAGCGTTGGAGCTTTCATGGGAATGACCGCAATAATTTTTGGGGCTTTTGGTGCTCATGCCCTCAAAGAACATTTGTCGATTGAACAGCTTAACAGTTTTGAAACAGGTGTGAAATATCAAATGTATCATGCACTTTTTTTGTTGATTTTGGGAATGAATGGCATAATCAGTGAAAAAGCAAAAAAAGCAGTATTTCAAATGGTGATTTTTGGAGTAATTTTCTTCTCGGGTTCCATTTATCTGTTAACCACAAAAACCATGACCGGAATGGATCTTAAATTTATCGGCATTATGACCCCTGTCGGTGGAGCCTCGCTGATAGCGGCTTGGAGTGTTTTATTTTGGAATATAATGAAAGCAAAAAGATAATATTTCAATAAAAAAAATAGTTTCTGAAATTTAATTTTTACCTTTGGCGTCTAATTGATAATGCAACACAAACTAATTTCTATGGAGAACTACGCTCAAATTACGAAATCGATTTCGTTAGAAAAATATGGAATTAAAAATGTTCAGGAAATAATTCACAATCCATCTTACGAACAATTATACAATGATGAGTTAAATCCAAATTTGCAAGGTTTTGAAAAAGGTCAGTTAACAGAGCTCGGAGCAGTGAATGTTATGACCGGTGTTTTCACAGGACGCTCTCCAAAGGATAAATATATTGTTAAAGACAGTATTACTGAAAATACTATTTGGTGGAATTCTGATAAAGCAGCAAACGATAACAAACCGATTTCACAAACAACCTGGAATGCCTTAAAGGATAATACCACTTCTCAATTATCAGGCAAAAAGTTATATGTTGTTGATGCTTTTTGCGGAGCCAATGAAAGCACACGGTTAAAAGTTCGTTTCGTTATGGAAGTAGCCTGGCAGGCACACTTTGTAATGAACATGTTTATCCGCCCAACAGAAGCAGAACTTGAAAATTTTGGCGAACCAGATTTCGTTGTGATGAATGGTTCTAAAACTTCCTTTAAAGATTATGCGGCACATGGGTTGAATTCTGAAGTTTATATCGCGTTTAACCTGACTGAGAAAATCCAAATCATTGGAGGAACATGGTATGGCGGCGAAATGAAAAAAGGAATGTTTGCGATGATGAATTATTATTTACCATTGCAGGGAATAGCTTCTATGCACTGTTCCGCAAATAAAGGGGAAAATGGTGATGTGGCTGTTTTCTTTGGTCTATCGGGAACGGGAAAAACAACATTGTCAACTGATCCCAAAAGAGAATTAATTGGTGATGATGAGCACGGTTGGGATAATGAAGGGGTTTTCAATTTTGAAGGTGGATGTTATGCCAAGACAATCGATTTAAGCAGAGAAAACGAACCGGATATTTACAATGCTATTAAAAGAGATGCATTGCTTGAAAATGTAACGGTTGATGCCAATGGTAAAATAGATTTTAATGACACTTCAGTAACTCAAAACACAAGAGTTTCGTATCCAATTTATCATATTCATAATATTGTAAAACCTGTTTCAAAAGCAGGTCATGCCAATAAAGTTATCTTCCTTACAGCGGATGCTTTTGGAGTAATGCCGCCGGTTTCTAAACTTACTCCGGAACAAACACAATATTATTTTCTTTCAGGTTTCACGGCAAAATTAGCCGGAACAGAAAGAGGTGTTACACAACCAGAGCCAACATTTTCAGCATGTTTCGGGAAAGCTTTCCTAACATTGCACCCAACCAAATACGGAGAAGAACTGGTTAAGAAAATGAACCAGAATAATGCTACCGCTTATATGGTAAACACTGGATGGAACGGAACAGGAAAACGTATTTCCATAAAAGATACACGTGCCATTATCGATGCGATTCTTGATGGTTCTATTGAGAAAGCGGAAACTAAAACAGTTCCGATTTTCAACTTAGAAGTTCCAACTTCATTGCACGATGTGAATCCTGCAATATTAGATCCAAGAGACACCTATGAAAATGCATCCGATTGGAATGCAAAAGCTACAGACTTAGCATCACGCTTTATCAAGAATTTTGCGCAATATACAGACAATGCACAAGGAGAAAGCTTAGTAAAAGCTGGACCCGACTTAAGATAAAACAAACCTAACCAACGAAAAAAGCCATTCACTTAATTGGGAATGGCTTTTTTTATGAGAATATTTATTTTTATTTTCCTTTGTTAGCGTCGGCAATGTATCTTTCCAAAGCCATGGTCATTGATGGAGTTTCAGGAGTTGGAGCTAAAATGTCAATTCGTAATCCGTGTTCCAAAGCTTCTTTTTGAGTAGTGCTTCCAAAGACAGCAATACGGGTATTGTTTTGCTTGAAATCAGGAAAATTCTTGAACAATGATTTTATTCCGGTAGGACTAAAGAAAGCCAAAACGTCATAATACACATCTGCTAAATCTGATAAGTCGCTCATTACGGTCTTGTAAAACGTAGCCTGTGTCCAATCTACTTTTAGGGAGTCAAGAGTTTGAGGAACATCATAGTTTAACTGGTCAGAAGCCGGTAAAAGAAATTTTTCTTCTTTATATTTTTTGATTAGCGGAGATAAATCTGCGAAGTCTTTTTGTCCAACATAAATCTTACGCTTTCTGTAAACCACATATTTCTGCAGATAGAAAGCAATCGCTTCTGACTGGCAAAAATATTTTAAATCTTCAGGGACTTTATAACGCATTTCTTCAGCAACCCTAAAGAAATGATCAACAGAATTTTTACTTGTTAAGATGATAGCCGTATAATTGTTGAGGTCAATTTTTTGAGCTCTTACATCTTTGGCACTGACACCTTCTACATGTATAAACGGACGAAAATCAATCTTTACCTTATGCTTTTGCTGTAAATCAAAATAAGGCGAATTCTCTACTTTTGGCTCTGGTTGTGAGACCAAAATTGTTTTCACTTTCAAATTTGACATTCTAATGTGCTAAATTTTTTGTAATCAAATAATATATAAAATAGTAGGGCGCTATTTCAAGTGCGCAAAGATACAAAATAAAATAAAACAACTTGCCGAGTAATAAATTTTGATAAATCTTTAAAGAAATCAGATAAGAAAACAAGTTTATTGCCAAAATCACACCGATAACACAAAATATTAAAACATTTGATACGTTATTGTTATAAAACAGGTAAATGTTAATTGGCAGTAGTATGATTCCAATGAAGGTTCTATAGCTGACTTTCTGTAGATTGAACTGTTCAGTAAATTCTTCGATGTTGAAAATCGCAGCCACAATTTTTTCAATCAAAAATTTAGAAAGCACAAATATTCCAAAAAAAGTAAAAATCCTAAGAAAAATTATCCAGTCTGTTTTTGAAACATAACCGAGATAATTCAATACCAACTGAATAAAAAAAGAAAATGAAATCACCTGTACAATAAATAAAAGAATAGTAAAACCACTCATTAAATGGGAGGTATCCTTATATACTTTTATGTATTTATCAGAAATTAAAATTCTAAGAAATTCGTTGAACCGTCCTTCAAAAACTGTTTTCGAAATGGCAATTAAAACAAACGACAACACAAAAAGATAAGTCGCCCAATCTTTAGGTTCTAATACTCTTGGCTGTAAAAAGGTTTCAAATATCATCCCGACAAAAATAGTGTTTTAATTGTTAAATTATTATAGAATTATTAAGATACTGCTCTGATAAAAAGTTTATTTTTGCAACGAAGTTTGACGCCACTTACTATGAATGACGGTATTGTAATTATTCCGACTTTTAACGAGATTGAGAACATTGAGAGCATTATCCGAGCTGTGTTTTCATTGCATAAAACCTTTCATATTCTCATTGTTGATGATAATTCACCGGATAAAACAGCTGAAAAGGTCATGGAGTTGCAACCTGAGTTTGAAGGTAAATTGTTCTTGTCTGTAAGAAAGAAAAAATCCGGACTTGGAACGGCTTACGTTCATGGATTTAAATGGGCTTTGAAGCATCATTATGAATACATATTCGAAATGGATGCCGATTTTTCACACAACCCAAATGATTTGGAAAGATTATACGAAGCCTGTCATTTCAGTGGTGCTGATTTAGCGATTGGCTCACGTTATGTTACAGGAGTAAATGTTGTAAACTGGCCATTGAGCAGAGTATTGCTTTCTTACTTTGCTTCGGTTTATGTGCGGATGATTACGGGAATGAAAATCATGGACGCTACTGCCGGCTTTATTTGTTATCAACGTGAAGTCCTCGAAAAAATAGATTTGAACAAGATAAAATTTGTTGGTTATGCATTTCAAATCGAAATGAAATACAGAGCTTTCGCCAAAAACTTCAACATACAGGAAGTTCCGGTAATTTTTACTGACAGGACAAAAGGACAATCTAAAATGAGTGGTTCCATTATTAAAGAAGCTATTTTTGGAGTTATATCTCTTAGATTTAAAAAGTTTTTTAACCGATTATAACAATCAAAAATGAATACCGTTTTAATCAGGAATGCCAAAATCGTAAATGAAGGAGCCATTTTTGAAGGCGATGTTTTGATTGAAAACGAATTTATTTCTGAGATTGCTGATAGCATTAGTCCAAAATCTTCCAGCTGTAAAATAATTGATGCCGAAGGGAGCTACCTCATTCCGGGCGCTATTGATGACCAGGTGCATTTTCGTGAACCCGGACTGACGCACAAAGGCGATATAGCTTCCGAAAGTGCCGCTGCTGTTGCCGGTGGAATCACTTCTTTTATAGAACAACCCAATACGATTCCGAATGCAGTCACACAGGAAATTTTAGAAGAGAAATATAAAATTGCTGCCAAGACATCACATGCAAATTATTCGTTTATGATGGGCGGAACGAATGATAATCTGGAGGAAATTCTAAAAACAAATCCAAAGAATGTCGCAGGAATAAAATTGTTCCTTGGCTCCTCAACAGGAAATATGTTGGTTGATAATCAGGAAGCATTAGAAAAAATATTCTCTTCAACCAAAATGCTGATTGCTGTTCATTGTGAAGATGAAGGAACAATCAAAGCGAATCTGGAGCGTTTTAAACTACAGTTTGGTGAAGACATTCCGGTTGAATGCCATCATTTGATCAGAAGCACTGAAGCCTGTTATATTTCATCTTCTAAAGCCATTGAGCTGGCAAAAAAAACGGGAGCACGATTGCACATATTCCATCTTTCCACAGCAAAAGAAATGGAATTGTTTGCCAATAAAATTCCGCTGGAAGAAAAACAAATCACAGCTGAAGTCTGCGTGCATCATCTTTGGTTTTCGGATGAAGATTATAAAACCAAAGGCAATTTCATTAAATGGAATCCGGCAGTAAAAACTGCTGAAGACCGGACTGCTTTATGGGAAGCTTTACTTGATGACAGGATTGATGTCATTGCCACCGATCATGCGCCGCATACCTTAGAAGAAAAAAATCAAACGTATTTGAAAGCACCATCCGGTGGGCCATTAGTACAACATGCTGTCGTAGCTTTATTTGAAGCGCATTTGCAGGGAAAGATTTCGGTTGAGAAAATAGTAGAAAAGATGTGCCACAATCCGGCAAAGATTTTCAAAATTGAAAAGCGTGGTTTTATAAAAGAAGGTTATTATGCCGATTTAGTACTTGTAAATCCGAGTTTGCCATGGAATGTTAAGAAAGAAAATATTCTGGCTAAATGCGGTTGGTCGCCGTTTGAAGGCTTTACGTTTAAATCAAGAATTACGCATACTTTTGTCAACGGAGAATTGGTTTACCAAAATTTTAAAGTAAAAGACATTAAGATTGGAAAGCGTCTGCTTTTCGAGAGATAAAAATAACAGAGATGAAAAAAATAGGAGTTGTAATTTGTTTGATGTTTTCAGTTGTTAGCTGCCAAAAAACGGGTGTCGAAAAACCGGACAATCTTATTGATAAAGATAAAATGACCGATATATTATATGATATGTCATTATTAGAAGCCATTAAGACTCAAAATTTAAATGGTGGAATAAGCACTAAAACGGCAAACGAATATATTTACAAGAAGTATAAGATTGACAGTGTTCAATTTGCAAAAAGTAATAAATATTATGCTTCCGATATTGTTGAATACAAAAAAATGTTTGAAAAAATAAAGGAGCGCCTGAACAACGAAACGGCAAAGATAGATGGTCAGGCAAAGCAAACTGGGCAGCCGGTTCCGCCAAATCCAAATAGTACTGAGAATTCGGATACACCGCAGGTACAGTAATTATTTTTTTGAAGAAGTTATTTCTTTAATCACATCATTAATGCTCTGGAACTCAAAATTCAGGGCGTTTTTTATTTTCTGGTTGCTGTACTTATCAATAGTGTGAATTGAGGTTGCAGCATGTTTTGATAAGATTCTTTTGGTTCTGAAAAAAGTATTGAAAAACCAGTCAATCCGCCAGAAAATTGCCGTCATCCATGGCTTCACATGAAAACGCGCTTTTGGTTTTCCTGAATTTTCTGCAATTTGATTTATGATGTAGCGATAATTCAAGTTCTCCGAAACCAAACAAAAACGTTCACCAGTAATATCGCTTTTCATTAATTGAACCATAAGCGAAACCACATCGTTTACGCCGACATAACCAGCTTCTCCGAGTGTATACATCTTTAGGCCTTTTTTGACCTTTGTAAAAATAGAACCACTTCCTTCTTTCCAGATGGTTGAGCCTAAAATTATTCCGGGATTTACGATTACAATTTGCAAACCTTCCTGAAATCCTCGCCAGACTTCCATTTCGGCACCGTATTTTGAAATGGCATAATCGCTGTGGTTGATTTCCGGATTCCATTCGGTTTCTTCATCGATGAAGATTTCGCTTGAAGCAACATTGCCAAAAGCTGCAATTGAGCTTACATGACAAAGCTTTTTGACCTTGTAAGCAAGGCAGAAATTGACAATATTGGCTGTTCCTTCGATGTTTATTTTTCGGAGTTTTTCTTCATCGTTTGGGTCAAATGAAATGAATCCGGCGCAATGATAAACGTAATCAATGTCCTGAAAAGCAATTTCTAAAGAAGGAATGTCGGTGATGTCAGCTTCAATCCAATCGATTTTGGGAAATAAAGCTTCTTTTTGATGACGATGGAAAAGTGATTTTGTTTTTTCGATGGTTGATGAAGTTCTGTAAATTGCCCGAACCGAACCTTCATTTTCAGTTAAATTCAGCAGCAAATGTGCTCCGACCAAACCCGTTCCGCCTGTTACTAATATCATGATGCTAAATTACGAATTAGAAGTAGAATTATAAGTTATGAATTATGAATTATGAGTTGGATTGTCC
>DBIH01000139.1 GCA_002296885.1 Flavobacterium sp. UBA807
TCAAAAAAGTATGGCACAACTTTCAAAAGTAACGGTTACCCAGGACCCAAAATTTGAACAGCTCTTAAACGAGAAAAGAAAAATAAACAGCTCTATCACGATAAACGACCGTTACAAAATACAGATTTATAATGGCGATACTGAAAGTTCCAAAAAAACCCTGATGGATTTTAAGCGGGATAACAAAAACATGGACGCTACGATAGTTTTCAGCACTCCGCTTTACAAGGTTTGGGTCGGGAATTTTAAAACCCGCATTGAAGCTGAAAAAAACCTTAACGATTTAAAGAAAAAATATCCAACTGCTTTTTTGATAAAGCCTAACAAATAAAAAAAGTCCCGAAGAAAATCGGGACTTTTTTATGGAAATTATTTTATTTTCTTCTTCACTTCCACTTCCTGGAAAGCTTCAATGATATCTAATTGTTCAATATCGTTGTAATTCTTGATTTGCATACCGCAATCGTATCCTTTGGCAACTTCTTTCACATCGTCTTTAAAACGTTTCAATGTTGCTAATTCACCTGTGAAGATTACCACTCCGTCACGAATGATTCGGACATTCGAGTTTCTGAAAATTTTACCATCGGTAACCATACATCCTGCAATAGTTCCCACTTTTGATACTTTGAATATCTCTCTGATTTCTGCGGTTCCGGTAACTTCTTCCTTAAGTTCAGGAGAAAGCATTCCTTCCATCGCATCTTTCAGATCATTGATCGCATCGTAGATGATAGAATAGTTTCTGATATCGATTTCTTCTTTTTGTGCCAATTGACGGGCATTACCGGCAGGACGAACATTAAATCCGATAATGATCGCATCTGATGCAGAAGCCAGCATTACATCGGTTTCGGTAATAGCACCAACACCTTTATGGATAATATTGATTTGGATTTCTTCTGTAGACAATTTAGAAAACTCACTTGAAAGTGCTTCAACCGAACCATCCACGTCTCCTTTAAGGATAATGTTCAATTCCTTAAACTGTCCAAGAGCGATACGACGACCAATTTCTGCAAGTGTGATGTGACGCTGTGTTCTTACGGATTGCTCACGCAATAGCTGAGTACGTTTGGCAGCAATCTGCTTAGCTTCTCTTTCGTCTTCAAATACGCTGAACTTATCACCAGCAGTTGATGCACCATCCAAACCTAAAATTGAAATTGGCGTTGATGGCCCGGCAGAGGTAACATTATGCCCTCGTTCATCATGCATCGCTTTTACTTTACCGTGATTTTTACCAGCCAATACATAATCTCCAACTTTCAAGGTTCCGGATTGTACCAACATTGTTGAAACATAACCTCTTCCTTTGTCTAATTGTGCTTCTACAACTGTTCCAACAGCAGGTTTATTTGGATTAGCTTTTAAGTCTAAGATTTCAGCTTCGAGCAATACTTTTTCTAATAGTTCTTTTACGCCAGTTCCTTTTTTGGCTGAAATGTCATGTGACTGATATTTTCCACCCCAGTCTTCAACCAATAAATTCATAGCGGCTAATTTTTCCTTGATCTTTTCAGGATTCGCGCCTTGTTTATCAATTTTATTGATGGCAAATATCATTGGAACGTTTGCAGCCTGGGCGTGACTGATTGCCTCTTTGGTTTGTGGCATGATATCATCATCGGCCGCAACTACGATAATTGCAATATCGGTAACCTGTGCTCCACGGGCACGCATTGCGGTAAACGCTTCGTGACCCGGTGTATCGAGGAACGTAATTTTTTGACCGTTATCAAGAGTTACAGCATAAGCCCCGATGTGTTGTGTAATTCCACCCGATTCTCCGGCGATTACATTTTCCTTACGGATATAATCAAGCAACGATGTTTTACCGTGGTCAACGTGACCCATTACAGTAACAATCGGTGCACGGTGCACTAAATCTTCTTCTCTGTCTTCAACTACTTCTATTGAGTCTTCAATATCCGTTGTAATAAATTCAACTTCATAACCAAATTCATCTGCAACAATTGAAAGCGTTTCCGCATCCAATCTTTGATTCATCGTAACCATAATTCCCAAAGTCATGCAAGTTCCGATAACTTTAGTGATTGGCACATCCATCATCGTAGCAATTTCACCTACAGTGACAAACTCAGTTACTTTAAGCACTTTGCTTCCTTCTTCAAGAGCCTGCATTTCTTCCTCAGTCCTTTGACGGTGGGAATCACGCTTGTCTCTTCTGTATTTTGCTGCTTTAGATTTGTTTCCTTTTCCTTGTAAACGCTCTAAAGTTTCTTTGATTTGGTTTTTAACTTCTTCCTCCGTAGGCTCAACTTTTTGAACGATTGCCGGACGGTTCCCTTTTTGGAATCCGCCTTTACCAGCACCTTTATTTGGCCCAAAAGCATTTCCGCCAACAGTTGGTTTACCCAGTTCTCCCGGTTTGCCTTGAATTCTCTTTCTTTTATTCTTGCCTGCATTTGTATTATTCGCTGCTTCTGCATTTCCGGCAGCCTGACCGGCAGGTTTATTGGCATCTTTCTTGAAATCTTCTTTTTTCTTTTTCGGCTTATTGAATTGCGTTAAATCGATTTTTTGCCCTGTAAGTGTTGGTCCTGAAAGATTTTGATATTGTGTAGTATGCGTTTCGTCAACAGTTTCTTCTGAAGGCTTAACGGTTTCAATTTTAGTTTCTTTTACAACTGGAGCCTTTTCCTCTTTTTTCACCTCAACGGGTTTAGGCGTTTCAACAGGTGCGGCAGCTTTTGGCTCCAATTCGATTTTACCAACCTGCTTTGGAGCTGTAATAGTTGCTTTTGCCTTAATTAGTTCCTGTTGCTGCTGACGCTCTTCATCAATCTTGCGTTTGTCTTCTATTTCTTTTTCCCTTTCAATACGAAGTGCTTCTTTTTCTTTTCTTATTTCTTCACTTACTCCTTTTGAAGCTTCCTTATTCCCTCTATCACCAGCAAACTGTCCGCAAAGAATATTATATACTTCTTCGGAAACTTTTGTGTTTGGGCTTGCTTCAATGACAATGCCTTTATCCTTAAGATAATCCACAGCTCTTTCCAACGAAATGTTTAATTCCCTTAAAACTTTATTAATTCTAATATTTCCTTCAGACATAAAATCTAATTAATGTTAACTATAGTTGTGTTGTTGTTTTAGTTATAAAGATTAGTCCTGGAACTCTTCTTTCAATATTCTGATTACTTCTAAAATAGTTTCTTCTTCTAAATCGGTTCTTCTCACTAAATCTGACACTTCCTGATTCAGAATACTTCTTGCGGTATCCAATCCGATTTTTGCAAATTCGTCGATAATCCAACCGTCGATTTCATCTGAGAACTCTGTTAACTCAACATCATCTTCTTCAATTGCAGCACCTTCACGGATTACATCTAATTCATAACCTGTTAAAAGTCCCGCTAATTTAATGTTGTGACCTCCACGACCGATTGCTTTTGAAACTTCTTCTAATTTAAGGAACACTTCAGCTCTCTTTTTCTCTTCATCAATTTTAAC
>DBIH01000222.1 GCA_002296885.1 Flavobacterium sp. UBA807
CTTGACTTAGCTAAAAGCGTGGTAGAAAAATTTGTCAAAAATGTAAAACGTGAAATTTCTATTGATTACATCCAAAAAGTAGTTTCAGATTATTTCCAATTGGATATTGACACGCTTCAATCTAAAACAAGAAAGCGTCATGTTGTACAGGCGCGTCAGTTAGCGATGTTCTTCGCCAAGAAATTTACGAAGTCATCATTGGCTAATATTGGCTCACAAATTGGAGACCGTGATCATGCTACGGTATTACATGCCTGCAAAACTGTTGACAATCTGGTTTCAACTGACAAACAATTCAAAAAGTTTGTAGAAGATATTCATAAAAAATTATCTCTGTAATTCCTTATTTGACTAAGTTTGCGGTTTAGAAATAAACACTATGTCCGTTAAAATTTTAATGGTTTGTCTTGGAAATATCTGCCGATCACCTTTGGCAGAAGGCATTTTAGCATCTAAACTTCCCAAAGACAAATTCTTTGTAGACTCAGCAGGAACCGGCGCTTATCATATTGGTAAGCAGCCCGATCAACGCTCTGTGCTGACTGCCCAAAGAAACGGGCTTGACATTACAAATCAGAAAGCAAGGCAGTTTACCTCAAGGGATTTTGATGATTTTGATTACATCTATGTAATGGATAATACCAATTATGACGACGTTATCCAATTAGCAAAAAGTGAAAATCACAAGAACAAAGTTCATCTAATTCTTAATGAATTATTTCCGGGAGATAATGTCGATGTTCCCGATCCTTACTATGGGCTACAGAATGGTTTTGACATGGTTTATGAAATGCTCGATGAAACCTGCGATATTATATCTAAAAAACTAATTGAAAAACATTCATAAATGAATAAGCCTATCTTCTTAAAGGGCAAATTATACTTAATTCCAACAACCCTTGGAGAAATGGACCCGCATGATGTTTTACCACAAACCGTAAAACGCGCTATTGATTTTATCGACGATTATATAGTTGAAAACGAAAAAACAGCCCGTAAGTTTATCAAATCGATTCACCCTGAAAAAGTTCAGGCTAACTTAAGGATTTCGACACTTAACAAACGCACCGAAGCTTCTGAATACAAAGCCATGATTGCTCCCTGCATTAGTGGGCTTAACGTTGGTTTAATGAGTGAAGCCGGTTGCCCGGGCGTTGCAGATCCCGGAGCTGTAATTGTAAAGTTAGCTCATGAAAATGGAATACAGGTTGTTCCATTAGTTGGGCCATCCTCCATTCTATTAGCCATGATGGGTTCGGGCATGAATGGCCAGAGTTTTGCTTTCAATGGTTATCTTCCTATTGATAAAGGTGAAAAGAAAGCTGCATTGAAAAACTATGAAAATCTTTCTGCTGTAAAAAATCAGTCTCAGATTTTCATTGAAACCCCATATAGAAATAATAAGCTTTTTGAAGATTTATTACAGATGTTGCAGCCTAACACACATCTTTGCATAGCTGCCGATATTACTTTACCAACCGAATTTATTAAAACACTTAGAGTAGCTGATTGGAAAAAAATAAAGGTCGACCTGCATAACAGACCGACCATTTTTATTATTCATAAGTTTTAAAAAACCGAATCTCCAGAGGACATTTACTTCATACTGTTCGACCTTTGGTCTCGAGTCTCCTCTAATATCAAATACAAGATGTAATTTATTTTACTTTGGCGTCTTTGATGGCTTTAATTCCATCGGTCTCATATCCACCAAAGTCTTTCATATAAGTTCTAACCGAAGTCCCGTATTCATCTTTACATTTTCTTTCTCCATTAGAATCAAGGAAACGTTTTACCGAACCTGTTCCTCCTAAGTGAGCTGCAGCCAAAATTCCGGATTCGGTAATTTTTACACCATCAATAATTTTACCTTCAAAATCATTAATATAATCCTGCAGTTCATACTTGTTCTTAGAAAGCAAAACAACAAATGCTTTTTCCTGAAGTTTTGGGCTGTTAATAAAAGTTATGCTGTCGTTTATTCCAATTGATTTTAAGGTTTCCATACCAAATTGATACTTACCTAAATAGCCTAAAGTATTTATTTTTTTATATTCACCCTGAGATTCTTTGCGGGCAATGGCTTCCTTAAAACCAATAAAATACTTGGCAGTAAATGGAATATTAAGGCTGACATAATTTTCCTCTTCGAGATTATTGTCATTAAGTGGGGACTTAAACTGTTTAAAACCTGAGCTTATAAAAGCTACTGTTAGTAGGATTGAAATGTAAAATATACTTTTCTTTATCATTTAAGATTGTTTCTCAAGCGCTGTCACCGACTTGAATATTTCCGCGTGCAAATATACAACTTAATTCATAAAATTGATTATCAAGTAGTTAAAAATATAGAAAGTGAAATTTGGTTCCTCCTGAGCCCTTGATTTCAAACGTTGGAGCCGGGATTTTGATAGAATTAAAAGTTGTTAACAGAGTCTTAATAAAGTGCGATTTGGTCTCAATTTTTGTCAAATCAAGGTCGAGTGAAAGATAAAATTGACGATATCTTTTAGTTTCTGACAGAGAAATTGTTCCGGTTTCATTATTCCCTGTTATCATTCCTTCTGCTCCATAACCAAATGCAAGATTAAGCCATTTTGGAAATTTTGATGATTTAGCAAACGAATAAATATTTGCAGAAAGCCAATACGTTTGCCCATTATAATCTTTCAGGATTTGTTCCGCAAAAGAGCTTCCCAAAACATCAGGCCTTTCAGATGCATAGTGTGTTGTATGAAAAGAGAACTTAGGCACGATACGCTGTTCCTTCCATAGCAATTCCTGAGAGACATATAAAGCCGTACCGGAAACATTAGCTGCCATATCACCCCATGATGCGCCCCAGTTTGCCGAATAGCCATCAAAAACCTCAACTGTTGTCATAAAAGCCAAACCCAAAGTTGAACCATAAATCAGTTGGCTTTTTCGGCTTGCCCCAGACCATTTCAAAGCATTGGCTCCAAAACTTCCTAAGTGATAAGATGAAAATACATGTCCGGCCTTATCCATTTGAAGCCACTCGGAATTGTCATTGATAAAATGAAAATCAGAATGCGGATAATCGGCGTACCAAACCTGATTCAAACCAATTAGAGTCGCAGCTCCTATTGCAGATTCAGATATAACAAGTGTTTTTAATCGTTTTTTGTTTAAGCTATCAGAGGGTTTCAGAAAGCTATCAATAGAGTTTTGGGCAAAAGAAATTTGACTGCACCAAAATAAAACAAGTATAGCTATGCTTTTGAGTACTTTCAAAATTATCTGTTCGTACCTTGTTTGTTCAACCAATCTGCATATTTCTTAGCATTCACCTGATGCTGCTCATAAGTAGAAGCAAAAACATGATAGCCAAATTTTTCAACACTTGCGCAGAAATAAAGATAATCATGTTTATCAGCATTTAAAACTGCATCAATTGCATCAACATCAGGCATAGCAATTGGTCCCGGAGGCAAACCAACATTTTGGTAAGTATTGTAAGGCGATTTTATAAACAAATCATTATATAACACCCGTTTGATTACCTGATCAAAATTATTATCCCGCAATTTCAAAGCATAAATTACCGTTGGATCAGCCTGCAATTCCATTCCCTGATTTAATCTGTTAAGATAAACTCCTGCAATTGTCGGTCTTTCACTTTTCTTAACCGATTCTTTATGCACAATTGAAGCCACAGTAATTACCTGAACCGGAGTCAAATTCAATGCTGCTGCTTTTGCAAGACGTTCTTTGTTCCAAAAGCGATTGTATTCATTAAGCATTTTATCCCTGAATTTTTCTGCAGAAATATTCCAATAAACCTCATAGGTATTGGGTAAGAACATCGCAAAGACGGTTTGTTTTGTAAATCCGTTTTTTTGTAAAAAAGCTTCATTACGAAAAGCTGAAAGAAGTTTAGTCGTGTCTGGCTCAATTTGTGAACTCAATCGTTCGCATAAATTTTCCAAACGCTCCTGATTATTGAATGCCAATTTTACAGGAATATTTCTCCGCATGGCGCCAACCAATTGAAACGCACTCATTCCTTTCTTTAATAAAAATCGTCCGGCTTTTACATTTTCCGGATAAGAACGGCGTTTTGCAATGAATTCGAAATCGCTCATGTTTTTCACTAACGGCGAAAGTATTTTTTCTACATCCTGATAATTGGAGCCCGTTGGAACTTCAACATACATTTCGTCTTTGTCAAAATTAGTATCCGAAGTGAAAAATTTGATATAAATGACCGCTACAAAAACAATAAAGATTACAGCTAAAACTTTGATAATTTTACTTCTATTCAAAACAATTTATTTTTTAATTAACTGAAAAAGAGCTTCGTCCTGAAACGCATTGTTGTTATAATTCCAATCTTTTTTAACTCCAATTTCCACAAACCCAAATGTAGTAAAAAGCGACAAACTTGCTTTATTTTCTGTTCCTATATTTGCATACAACTGATGTAGTTGTAACTGTTCAAAAGCATAATCAATAACCAAACCTAAAGCTTCCTTTCCAAAGCCACTGTTTCGGTCAATTTCATTCTGGATAATGATTCCAACTCCGGCACGTTTATTCTTTGGATCAAAATCGAATAAATCAATCAGACCAATTGCTTCAGAATTACCTTTTTTGCAAATAGTCAATCGCAATTGTTTTGCTTCAAAAATATCCTGATGTGCATTTTCGAGGTATTGGCGTATAAGAAATTTGCTGTACGGTGTGATGGTATTACTGACTTCCCAAATATTTTCATCGTTTTCTATAGCATAGACAAACTCCAAATCTTCGGGTTCGAGTGCTCGCAGATGGATATTTTTTCCGTGAAGTGTTACCATTCTACCTCTCCTTCATAAACAAAAGTTGCAGGACCAATCAAAAAAACATTGATGTAGCCATCGTTTAATTTGTCAAATGAAACTTCTAGTGTTCCGCCTTCAACATCCAATTCAATGTGATGAGAGTTCGTTTTACCAAGAGCATTCATCGCAATAGCTGCTGCAGTTGCGCCAGTGCCACAGGATAATGTTTCATCTTCAACACCGCGTTCATAAGTTCGTAAACGGAAATGATCATCGGAAAGCTGTTTGACAAAATTGACATTGCTTCCGGATTTTCCATATAAATCAGAATAACGGATTTTGGCTCCATCAGCTTTTACGTCCAAATTATCCAAATCATTTACAAGCATCACATGATGTGGTGAACCGGTATTAAGGAACACATAATCTTTTTCAATTCTTACTTCTTGAACATCTTTCATTTGCAAAGAAATGACTCCGGCATCCAAAACTGAGGCATAATGCAATCCATCAGTTGCAATGAATGTTGTTTCGTCTGAAATGAGATTCAACTTTTTGGCGAAAGCCACAATGCATCTGCCACCGTTGCCGCACATCGAACTTTCGTTACCATCAGAGTTGAAATAAACCATCCGAAAATCGGTGTTATTATCATTCTCCAACAAAATCAAACCGTCAGCTCCAATTCCAAAGCGGCGATCGCAAAGTTTTTCGATGAGTTTTACATTGCTTTTCGGGAAATTATTTTGACGATTATCAAAAAAGATAAAGTCATTCCCTGTTCCCTGATATTTGTAAAAAGTGGATTTCATAACACGCTATAGTAGCACAAAGATAGCAAATATTAAGATTAACTTAAAAATTGTTAAACGAGCGTTAAACTGATATTTCAAAAAAAATAATGTCATAATTTTACTTTCAAATAATTTAAATGTTAATGACTATGAAACGATTATCAAGTTTATTTTTAGTTTCTTTATTAAGTGGTGCAACCACACTTGGTGCTTATAAATTATTTATTGAAGGTAAAAGCAATCGCGATTCGATTGTAACGATGGCGCCGAACAATTATGCAAAAAATGTTGGTTTATCTGCAGAAGGTTTGGATTTTACAGCTGCTGCTGAAAGTACAGTCCATACCGTTGTCCATGTCAAGAATGTTTCAGTCAGAACCGTTTACAATCCGATGCTGCAATGGTTTTATGGAAGTGGCGGAACACAACAGCAGGAGCAAGTTGGAACCGGTTCGGGAGTTATTATTTCGGAAGACGGTTATATAGTAACCAATAATCATGTGATTAAAGATGCTACTGACCTCGAAGTGACATTAAACAACAATAAAACCTATAAAGCAAAAGTAATTGGCACAGATTCTAAAATGGATATTGCTTTGCTTAAAATCAATGCTGATGAAAAATT
>DBIH01000262.1 GCA_002296885.1 Flavobacterium sp. UBA807
ACAGAAAATTTTCTCTTAGTTTTGTTCATAGCGTGAGAAACGTTATTTCCTACCATCGCTCTTTTACCTGTAAGGTCACAAACTCTTGACATTATGCTTATCTTTTATCGTTATTCAAAATCAGGGTGCAAACTTACACAAAATAAATCATTGAGCAAAAAAATTATTGCAGATTTTTTTCATTTTTTTCATTTGCTTTTTTCCGACAGAAAAGAATAGTTTTTTTAAACAAGTTTATCAACATCTCATTTTAGCTGGAAGCAGTCTTCAGAAGATCTCTCTGCAACATCTCAAATGCTTTATTTACAGCTCTATCAATCACTTTTTCACGGGGTTGTCCAAAATTAAATTCTTCGATAATTACTTCGTTTGGTGTTACCAATGCTATGAAAACAGTCCCGACTTGAGCATCAGCATCGCCTTTATTTGGGCCGGCATTGCCTGTTGTTGCGATTGCATAATCGGTTTTTATTAGCTTTTGAACCCCCAAAGCCATTTGTCTTGCAACTTCTGAACTCACAACAGAATGTTTTTTAATAACTTCAGCATCAACTCCGAGTATTGAAATTTTGGTATCGGTTGCATAACTCACCACACTTCCCCTAAAATAATTGGAAGCTCCAGAAACCGAAGTCAGCATTTGGGCAATTTTGCCGCCGGTACAACTCTCGGCTGTAGATATTGTTTTTCCCTGTTGGTGCAATAATCTTCCAATGACAACCTCTATGGTTTCATCTTCATCAAAACCAACGATTATATCACCGATGATTTTGGTTAAGGATTGAACATTTTCTTCGATAGCTTTTTTAAGGACTTCCTCATTTTCCCCACGTGCAGTTAGCCGCAAACGTACTCTTCCGGGATTGGGCAGATACGCTAATTTAATGAATTCAGGAAGATTGTTTTCCCAACTTTCTATTCGTTCAGCAATCATGCTTTCACCCTGTCCATAAGTCAGAATGGTTTTGTGAATGATGTAAGGGCGTTTATATTCCTTGACAACTTTGGGAATGATTTCGTTTTCAACGATGTATTTCATTTCGTAAGGAACACCAGGTAGTGAAATGTAAACAGTGTTTCCTTTTTTCATCCACATTCCGGGAGCTGTTCCGACTTTATTAAAAAGTACTTCGCATTTAGACGGCACCAAAGCCTGATCACGATTTAGCTGGGTGATTGGACGTTTGTAAAAGCCTTCGATCATTTCAATGACATGGGCTTCTACTTTTGGATTTACGACAAGCCTGTCCTCGAAATATTCGCAGAAGGTATGTTTGGTAATGTCGTCTTTTGTTGGTCCGAGACCGCCGGTGATGATAACCAAATCGACTTTATCCTGAAGTGAGGAGAATGTATTCAGAATATGTTGCCTGTCATCGGAAATGGAGAGCATTTCAGTGGTTTGGACTCCGATTTTATCAAGAGCTTTGGCGATATACCCCGAATTGGTATCAACAATTTGTCCGATTAGGATTTCGTCGCCAATGGTTACTATGGTTGCTTTCAAAAAAAATATAAATTATAAATTTTAAATTCAGATTGCTGATGAGAAAATGAATTTCTATTTAGCCCCGATTGTAGTGAAAATCCTCGAAGAGATTATAACGAAAAGCGGGAATTACCATTCCTGATAACTCCCGAGCCATTGCTTCGCCCGTTCGCAAAAGCTCGGGTCGCTTCTTATTTTATAAATCGAAATCTTTTTTGATTTCTTTTACTGCTTTTTCCACCTGACTTTGAATGCTTGCAAAAGTATCGTTGATTTCTTTACGTTTTCCTTCTCTTTTGGTCCAGGCTTCTACTTCGAGGATTTCCTGATGCGCTACTGTCATTCCCAATAAATCCAAGCTTGGTTTGATTTTATGTGCGTAGCTGTAAGCCAGTTTATGGTCTTTGGTCTTGATTCCTAAATCGATTTGTTTCATGTCTTCAGGAACTTCTGTGACGAACAGAGTAATAATTTGCATTACGAAATCGGGATCGTTGTCCGATAGTTCGTAAACTTTAGCGAGGTTGTAGTTTATTGCCATTATTTAATGTGTAATCTTAATAGTTTTTTATTTTCTATAAATCCTTCAAGGATATCGTTTGGGTTCACTTTTGCAACACCTTCGGGTGTTCCTGTAAAAATTATGTCCCCTTTTTTAAGCGTGAAATACTGGGAAACATGCGATACAATTTCATCAATCTTCCACAGCATGTGGCTTGTATTCCCTTTTTGTACTGTCTCTCCGTTTTTTTGCAACTCAAAAGTAATGCTTTCAACTGAATTAAATTCATTTTTGGGTAGAAATTCACTTATAACCGCGGAGCCGTCAAATGCTTTGGCTTTTTCCCAAGGCAGGCCTTTTTCTTTTAGCTTATTCTGAACATCCCTTGCTGTAAAATCGATTCCCAGTCCAATTTCGTCGTAATATTTATGGGCAAATTTGGTGTCGATATATTTTCCAACTTTACAGATTTTAACCAGTATTTCAACTTCGTGGTGCACATCATTGCTGAATTCAGGAATGGTAAACGGAGTTTTCTTCGGTAAGATTGCTGTATCGGGTTTCATGAAAATCACCGGTTCATCAGGGCGCTCATTGTTGAGCTCCTCGATATGATTGACATAATTCCTTCCGATACAAATTATTTTCATTTTGATTTAAAACATTTTCCTTTTGGAAAACCCTAATTAAAAGAGTTTGTTATTTAGCTTTCTTAATTTAATTCCTGTCAAAACTTTTTTGGTATATAATGGAAAATCAGCGTTTTGAATCCAGCCAAAATAACCCGGTTCTTTTTCAAATACATCATCAACCAAAGCACCTTTGTGTTTTCCGAAAGTAAAAATCTCCTGCCCTTCTGCATTCAATGCTATAAAGCCGGCAAAATCAACCGATTTCTTTCGGGTCGTGAATTCGGAAAGCATTTTCATGTCGTTATCTAAATCGTCATAACGATCGAGTTGTGCTTTCAGGATTTCGTAAGTTGCCTTAGTATCAGCTTCAGCGCTGTGGGCATTGTCTAAACTTTCGTTACAATAAAATTTATACGCGGCACTTAAAGTTCGTTCTTCTTTTTTATGGAAGATAGTCTGTACATCGACAGAAACCCTGTTCTTCATATCAAAATCGACTTCTGCGCGCAATAATTCCTCTGCCAAAAGCGGAATATCAAAACGATCCGAATTAAATCCGGCCAAATCAGAATCCTTAATCATATTGTGGATTTGTCCGGCAAGTTCTTTGAATGTCGGTTCATTTGCCACTTTTTCATTAGTTATCCCATGAACGGCAGTTGCCTGGTATGGAATTGGAATTGTTGGATTTACCAGCCATGTCCTGCTTTCCTTATTGCCATTGGGAAATACTTTGAGAATAGAGATTTCCACTATTCTGTCTTTGGCAACATCAATACCCGTAGTTTCCAAGTCAAAAAAGCAAATAGGACGTGTGAGTTTTAATTCCATTTTAAAAAAGTTAAGCTGACAAATATAGAATTTTGAAGTTACCGTTGGTCGATTATTCTATTTATTTGAATAAAAAAAGCCGAATTTTTCAATCGGCGTTGAGTTACAATACAATACAAATAAATCTATTTCTTTTCTCCAAAGCGGTTAATGATAAAGTCCATTTTTTTATTCAGATCGTCAAACAGATGATTGGGTGCTTTGATGATAATTTCAAAATCATTTCCAATATTTTCCGAATTTGTATGTGATTGCAAATTGCTGTTCTGAACATCTTCCAATAAAAAATCGGTTGAAACTTCGAGTGCGTTGGCCAGCTTTCTGATGAACTCATGCTTGATGCTTTTCCCCTGTTCCCAGTTTCCTATGGTGACCTGACTAACGCCTACAAGATGGGCCAGTTCTTCCTGGGATAATCTTTTTTTCTCCCTGAAATGGCGTATTTTGGTTCCTGTTGTCATTTGGTTAGTTTTATTATGCTGCGCTCCATACAATTCGGCTGCGCCTCGGGTTAAAAGTTGGTTAGGCTATAGTTCTATTAATAACGTGATAACTACAACTTTATTGTGTGATAAATACTGTTATTTCTTTCATTCAGCATAATCTCTTTTGAATTTTAAAAGAAAAATTATGAATTATAAAAGTTATCCTTTTGGATTTTTTATCAATGAAACGGAACTTTACATTGTAATTCTAAAACTAAATACTTTCTATGGACAGCTTTACTTAATCAAAAACCACTTATCATGAAAACTATCTTAAAAAGTAAGGCTTCAGCCAAATGTAAATCGGCATTGTTAATAATGTTATTATGCCCAATGCTTTCGTTTCCCCAATCTGACCTCATCAAAGGAGGAGAAATGTTGTTTGGCGGTTTAATTACCGTATTCAATTTATCTAAAACTAAAAATGTAAATCCGAATGTTGTGGAAAGTGTCTGTGTAAAAAATAAATTACCCAACAGGATTACATTCATAATCACACGTCAGACAGATGATGGGGACGAAATACGAAAAGAGTTGGTTATCCAGAAAGACAGTAAAGAATATTTCTATGAATTGCCGAAAGGCGTTTATACTTATCAGGTTGTGATGACTAATGATTCTATTTTTAAAAAGGGTGAATACCGGTTCAGCGATAAGACCGTAATCGCCATAAATGAAGATTAAACAAAAACCCCGACTTTACAATCGGGGTTTTCTATTTTTAATATTCTCTGTTT
>DBIH01000039.1 GCA_002296885.1 Flavobacterium sp. UBA807
GTTGAAATTATTAAAACATAATTTACGTTTAGTTCAACTTCACCAATAGTATATCTTCTCGGATTTTCACTGAAGAACTCTTCCGATTTCACAAACTCATAGAAAATCCCAGAATTTAAAAGCAGCAGCATTCCTTTGTCCTTTTGCGAATCCTGATAAGCAAAAAATCCTTCTGATGCCGGAAACAATTCAATCGAATCCACTTTTCTCCCGATAAGGTTTTCAAATTTGGCGCGATAGGGTTCATAATTCACACCTCCGTAAATAAACAGATTGAAGTTTTTAAAGATGGTCCCAACCGCTTTTCCTCCTTTTTCCTCGAGCTTTTCAAAATACATTTGAACCCATGAAGGAATTCCGGATATGACCGTCATGTTTTCGTTGAAGGTTTCTTCAACAATTGCGTCAACTTTAGTTTCCCAGTCTTCAATGCAGTTGGTTTCCCAACTTGGCATTCGGTTTTTCTGTAAATATTTCGGAACAAAATGTGCTACGATTCCTGAAAGTCGACCTAATTTAATTCCGTTTTTTTCTTCGAGAATTGGGCTTCCCTGTAGGAAAATCATCTTGCCGTCAACAAATGCGGTTTTACCTGTTTCATGAATATAACCCAAAATCGCATTCCTTGCCGCTTCAATATGGTGAGGCATTGATTCCTTTGTCAATGGAATATATTTGGCTCCCGAAGTTGTGCCCGAAGTTTTGGCAAAATAAATAGGCTTTCCTTTCCATAAAATGTCTTCTTCGCCTTTTACGACGCGGTCTACATAAGGTCGCAATTCTTCATAATCACGAATCGGAACCTTCTTTGCAAAGTCTTCATAAGATTTGATTTCGGCAAAATTATGGTCTCTTCCAAACTGCGTATCATTTGCAGAAGTGATAAGGTTTTGAAAAACTTTGTGTTGTGTTTCAATAGGATTCTGAGCCCACCTTTGAGTTTTTTTGTGGACTACATTTGCAAATATTTTGGCGGCGAAAGATTTTACAGACATACTATTCAAATTCAATAAAAATACTTGGGTCGATTGGATAACCATCTTTCCATAACTCAAAATGCAAATGTACTCCTGTCGACTCCTGTCCGGTCGAGCCTGCTAAAGCAATAACTTCACCTGTCCTAACGGCATCGCCTTGTGCAACATTAAGTGAAGAGGCGTGTTTGTAAACCGAAATGAATCCGTTGTTATGCCTTATGATTACAACATTTCCTGTGTTCGGTGTCCAGTCGGCAAAAATTACCTTTCCGCTCATGATTGATTTTATTGGAGTGTTTTTTGCCAAAGCAATATCAACAGCATAATGCTTTTCTACCGGGTTGAATTTTTCGGTTATCATTCCTTTTACTGGTGGAAATAAAACAGTCGTAACTTTAGGTTTTGCTTTTTCAAAAAGGTTGTATTTGTCTTCCCTTTCCACTTCACCGCGTAATTTTAAATCGGCTTCGGAGGGTTTTAGTCCTTCTTCCGGAACGGCTTCGGTCGTTGTTGCCAGGATAGAATCCTTATTGAATTTCGCATAGTCCAAATCACCGGTTAAAATCTTTTTTATCGATTTTATATAAGCGTCATTTTTCTTAAAAGCCAATGTTAAGGAGTCGGATTTTAGTGCTAATTCCGTAGCGTCTTTCTTTAATTTTGTAGAAGCATAACCCGGAATGAACTCACGTAGAGGTGTAAAGGCAATAATATAAGTGGTAACAAAAATTATCAGAAGTGCGCCAATGGTTGCCACCACAAATACATTCATCAGAGTCAGACGAAGTGAAAATATTTCCTCAAAAGTATCTTCATTCAAGATAACCAGTCGGTTTTTGGTGAAGAGTTTTTTCTTGATTTTTTTTCGCTTAAGTCGTTTTTCAGACATGGTTATTTTGATTGAATTACAAAGATAGAAAATAAGTTGGGTTTGCCTTTTTACTACTAACGATGTTTAACGTATAATTATTATAGTGAAAGTCAAAAGAATACTATTTTCTTTTTACCTTTGTCCGGAGTTATTAAAAATAAAATCTGCGAAAGCAAAAATTTATATACTATGGGAAGATTAGGAATGCCTGAAATATTAGTGATTCTGGTTGTTGTATTATTACTTTTTGGAGGTAAAAAAATTCCGGAATTAATGAAAGGATTGGGTTCTGGAGTTAACGAATTCAAAAAGGCAGCCAAAGGAGAAGACGATGCTCATGCTGCTTCTAAAAAAGAAGAAGAAGAGAAAAAATAATTTTCTTTTAATCAGAAAAACAAATCCCAAATTCCTGTTGAGTTTGGGATTTCTTATTTTATAAAATCATTGTCAGCTGAATTCGTTTTCGTTCTTCGTCAACCTCAACCACTTTTACCTGCACATGCTGATGTAGCTTTACTACATCATTCACATCTGAAACATAACCTGCTTTTAGTTGGGAGATGTGAACCAGTCCGCTTTCCTTAATCCCGATATCAACAAAACATCCAAACGCTGTAATGTTGTTGACAATTCCTGGTAAAATCATTCCCGAGCGAACATTCTTAATTGTAGTAACCGTTGGGTCAAACTCAAAAACCTTTGCCGCTTTTCTTGGATCGAGTCCTGGTTTTTCTAATTCCTTTACAATGTCTTTCAGTCCCAGAATCCCTATTTCGGGAGTGATGTAATTATCGAGTTTTATTTGCGATATCTTCTCTTTGTTAGCAATTAAATCATTGGTTTTTAACCCCAAATCTTTGGCCATTTTTTCAACGATTGGATATGCTTCCGGATGCACAGCCGAATTATCTAATGGATTTTTCCCGTTGTGAATTCTAACAAATGCCGCTGCCTGCTGATAGGCTTTATCTCCCAATCGCGGTACTTTTTTTATTTGTTTTCTATCTTCAAAGGCGCCGTTTTCGGTGCGGTAGGCAACAATGTTTTCGGCCATTTTCTCACCAATTCCCGAGACATAACTCAGCAGCGATTTGCTTGCTGTATTAATATTGATTCCAACAGAATTCACACAACGAACCACAACAGTATCAAGCTCTTCCTTTAATTTGGTTTGATCAACATCGTGCTGGTATTGTCCGACACCTATTGATTTTGGGTCGATTTTTACCAATTCGGCCAACGGATCGGCCAATCGTCTTCCGATAGAAACCGAACCACGAACCGTAACATCAAATTTCGGAAATTCATCACGGGCTATTTTACTTGCCGAATATACCGAAGCTCCCGCTTCTGAAACCACAAAAACCTGAACGGGTTTATCAAATGCAATTTTCTTGATAAAGAATTCGGTTTCGCGGCTTGCTGTTCCGTTACCTATTGAAATCGCTTCAATGTTATAGGCATTTACCATCGAACGGATTTTCTTCATTGCCATTGCACTTTCGTTTTGTGGCTGATGTGGATAAATGGTTTCGTTATACAACAAATCGCCTTTTTCATCAAGGCAAACCACTTTACAACCCGAACGGAATCCGGGATCGATTGCCAGAATTCGTTTTTCACCCAAAGGTGGTGCCAGTAAAAGCTGACTCAGATTTACGGCAAAAACATCAATCGCTTTTATATCTGCTTTGGCTTTGGCATCCTGCAAGGTTTCGTTTGAAATTGCCGGTTCCAATAATCTTTTGTAACTGTCGCTGATTGCCAATTCCATGTGTTCAGTCGTGTCGTTATTGGCTCTGATGATTTCATTTTCAATAAAATCGAGAGCTTCGTCTTTTTCGAAGTCAACATTTAGTTTGACAAAACCTTCGGCTTCTGCTCGGAGCATTGCCAATAATCTGTGTGATGGCGCTTTGGATATTGGTTCTGCCCAATCGAAATACTGCTTGAATTTTTGGGCGTCTTCTTCGTTTTCTTTTTTCTTGACAACCTTAGTTTCAATAATTGCCTTTTTTTGGAACATGCGACGCAGGTTTTTACGGATGTAAATGTTTTCATTTATCCATTCGGCAATGATATCCCGAGCGCCCTGCAGCGCTTCATCTTCATTTCTGACTTTGTCATTTAAATATTGTGAAGAAATATAATCGATGTCGTCCTTACCTTGGGCATAAATGATTTTGGCCAAAGGCTCCAAACCGTTTTCACGCGCAACATCAGCTCTTGTTTTTTTCTTCTTTTTATAAGGTAAATACAAATCCTCCAATTCCTGTAAGTCAAAACTCAATTCGATCTTCTTTTTCAAATCGGGAGTAAGCTGGCCTTGCTCTTCAATAGATTTAAGGATTGATTCTTTTCTTTTTACGATTTCATCGTATTGCTTGTTAAGCTTGGCGATTTGTTCAATGACAACTTCGTCCAAATTTCCGGTTTGGTCTTTTCGGTAACGGGATATAAATGGAATGGTGCAGTCTTCGGAAAGCAATTTTACGGTTGCTTCAATATTTTTTGGCAAAGTGTTTACTTGACTTTGTATGAATTGTATGCTGGTCATTTCTGAATTTAATTTTGAATTTTTTTGAAAGCATTTCCAAGGTTTTCAATTACATCGGTAATCAACATGCTTTCCGGACTTTGGGTTTCTAAAGTAATATCTGCGGCCAATCCATGAAGGAAGACCCCTAGTTTTGCCGCATTAATCGGTTCGTAGCCCTGCGCCAAAAAAGCTGTTATGATTCCGGTTAGTGCATCTCCTGAACCTCCTTTTGCCAAACCTGAATTACCGGTTGTGTTTTCAACGCTTTTCTCTCCATCGGTAATGAAGGTTTTGTGGCCTTTAAGCACGATGATTACATTGTGTTCAGTGGCTTTGGCAACAGCTGTTGCTTTTCTTTCCTTATCAGAATCGTGATTTCCGAACAAACGGTCAAATTCTTTGGTGTGGGGTGTGAGTATTGATTTTGCAGGCAGCAGAAAAAGATGTCCTTGGTTTTTGGCAAGCAGATTAAGTGCATCGGCATCAAAAACCGTTGGCAAATCTATGTTGGTGATTAAGCGTTTTAAAAAGTTTTCTGCTAAAGTGTCGGTTCCAATTCCTGGTCCGATTGCAAATGCATTATAATTTTTCCAGTCCTTTTCCTCTTCACGGAATTCAATCATTGCTTCAGGAACTGAAATAAAAACAGCCCGTCTTTCTTTTTTTGGAATAGTGACAGTCACCAACCCTGCTCCACTTCTTAAACATGCTTTGGCGGAAATGATTGCCGCCCCCATCTTTGTTTTGCTTCCGGCAATAATCAAAGCATGTCCGTGATTTCCCTTATGGGATCTGGGCTCTCTTTTCTTGAAGATTTTTTGAATACTATGGATGTCAAGCTTTGTCATTAATCCTGAACTATAAAATCCTTAGGGTCTGTTTTTTTGAATTCGGGTTGGATATTGATGTGATTGATATGGAATTTTTCAAACAAGACATGTTCTATTTTTTCCAGCAAAACATTGAATTCGCTCATTTTAATATCTTCCGTGCAATCGAGATGAGCCTCGAGATGGAGTTCATCGTCATTCAAATGCCATACGTGAATGTGGTGTAGTTTATTTACGCCTTTTATTTTATGGACTTCGCGAACAATCTCTTTAATATCGATATAATCCGGTGTGAAAAGCATCAGCATTTTTGTTGCTGATTTTATCAAATCATAGCTAACGTAAATTAAATACAATGCGATTAACAGAGTCATTAAACTATCGACCCAAAACCAACCATAAAATTTCATTAGGATTCCGCCAACCAAAACCGCAACAGACGCCAACATATCAGTTAGTAAATGCAGGTAAGCCGATTTCATATTTAGGTTATGCTCCGAATCTTTTTTGAGTAATAATACCGAACCTCCATTTACAAGAATTCCCAACACAGCCAGCCAAATTACTAAACCAGACTTAATAGGTTCGGGATGGAATAATCTTACTGAAGCTTCATAAATTAAAAATAGTGCAACGACTATTAAGGTTATGGCATTTATAAAAGCAGCGATGAGTTCGGCACGTTTATATCCGAAAGTATTATTTATTGATGCTTTTCTTCTGGATAATTTGTGTGCCACCAGGCTAAAAACCAATGAAAGCACGTCGGAAAAATTGTGAAGCGCATCTGAAATCAAAGCCAAACTTCCGGATATAATTCCTCCAACTACCTGTGCAATCGTAATCAGTAAATTTAAAAGTATGGAAAAAACCAAATTCTTTCCTTTGACTTCGTGTTTGTGAATGTGAACGTGGCTGTGATTATGGCTCATTGATTTGCGGCATAAGGCTTAATAATATATTTTGCTATCAACAGAAAAAGAATAATATTAATTGCCAAACCAATTATGATGTAGTTCCAATATTGTTTGTATTCCTTTACTCTTCCTTCTGCAATCAATTTGTTGGTTTGGTTAAGATTATATCTATAGCCAACTATACTTGTTGAGATGATTATAAGTTTAGACATTAGGTCAAGGCTTTTTGCTTCAGGCACCTCTTTTTTCAAATCCCTTCTGTCAATTTCAGCAATAATGTGAGCTTTCAGTTCTTTGTCAAGCTTATTGTTTTGGAATAAGCTCATGAGTTGACCGTCTGATAATTGCCGGAGGTTTTCCATTTTATTTACAGGCGATTTTGTTGACTCTGTTGGCGTGTCTTCCGCCTTCGAATGCCGTGTTTAAAAAAGTATTCACCATTTCAACTGCCTGCTGTATTGAAGTAAATCGTGCGGGAATACTAATAATATTAGCATCATTATGTTGTCGGGCTAAACCGGCAATCTCTTTTGTCCAGCACAAAGCGGAACGGATTCCCTGATGCTTATTAACCGTCATGTTTATTCCGTTTCCTGAACCGCAAATCACAACACCAAAATCGGCTTTTCCTGATTCGACATCTATTGCAACAGGATGACCAAAATCAGGATAATCAACACTGTCAAAAGTATCGGTTCCGTGGTTCAGAACTTCATATCCATTTTGTTCTAAAAAAGTTACAATTGCTTTCTTATAATCAGGTCCTGCGTGATCATTTCCGATAGATATTTTCATAGCGTTGAGTTTGTAATTTGCTCCACAAATTTACGGAAAGTATTGGTTGTATTTTTAGTTTATTGTAACTGTTTGATTTTTAAATTACAAAGAAATCACCAGATTTTATTTTTAATATAACTATCAGAAAATAAGTGTTTTAAATTTTTAAATTCTTGCTTGTTAATAGAATTTTGCAATTCGTTGATTTTCAGTTAACCTTAAATTAACATCAATTGTTGACAACTTTGAATAGAAAATCAGAAGTTTTTTTAGCTCGTATGATTTAAAATTGTAATCAAAAACGTGATTGAAAAAAACAAATTTAGTTTGGGAAATTTTTGGAAAAGTTATCAATAAAAAAAGCCTCTTTTTTAACCGAAATTAACAATCAAAGTTATCTACAAAAAGTTGCTTTTTTTAGTTGTGAACAACTGTTGATTAAATTTAGAAAAAGGTTAGAAATGAGGATTTTGATTTCTTAAAAACGTGTTGATAATTTGGTATAAAAAAACATAACTACAAAATCAACTTTTGAAAAACAAAGTTATTGTACAAATGAACACCCTATAATAACCATCAAAAATCAAATTTTTAAAATCTTTTCTTTTTGTTGTTTTTAGTATGTGTTGAAAACTTTGGTTTTTAAATGTTTCAAAAGTTATAATTTCTATAAATGTTAAATCTTTATTCTTTTATCTTAATTGTTCTTCGTAATTTTCAGCAATAATTAGAAAAGAAATAATGAGTAAGAAACCAAAGAAGTTCGGAAAGAAAGCAAAAACCTTTTCCGAAAAAATATTTAAGATACTTTCAAAAAACGCTAATAAACCTTTTAACTACAAACAGATTGCTGCTATTCTTGAATTGGATGATACAAAAAGCAGGAATGAAATTATTAAAGATTTAAAAATCCTTGCCGCCCAAAAACTGATAATTGAATCGGAACCCGGAAAATATTTGGTAAAAGCTTCAAGCCAGCAATACTATGAAGGCGTTGTAGATATGACTTCCAGAAAAGCCGGATATTTTGTTTGTGAAGATTTAGAAAATGATGTCTTTATTCCGTTTATTAATTTGAATCATGCTTTAGATGGCGATACTGTAAAAGCTTATGTTTATAACAGAAGAAGTTCAAGAAAACCGGAAGCTGAAGTTATCGAAATAGTTGAAAAAGCTAAAACAGAATTTGTTGGTGTTATCGATATTCAAAAGAATTTTGGATTTGTAACTACTGCAAATGCTAAAATGTATACGGATATTTTCATCCCAAAAAATAAAATAGGTGATGCCGAACATGGTGATGTAGTTTTAGTAAAGCTTGAAGACTGGCCGGCAAAAGCCGATTCGCCTTTTGGATCTGTGATAAAAGTTCTCGGAAAACCAGGCGAACATAATACCGAGATACATGCGATTTTAGCTGAATATGGCTTGCCTTATGATTTCCCGATTGAAGTTGATGCTTATGCAAATAAATTAGATACTTCTATTACTGAAGCTGAAATTGCTAAACGCCGAGATATGCGAAAAGTTTTGACGTTTACGATTGATCCGAAAGATGCAAAGGATTTTGATGATGCTTTGTCTTTCCAGGTTCTGGAAAATGGAAATTATGAGATTGGTGTCCACATTGCCGATGTTTCACATTATCTGCAGGAAGGAACCATTTTAGATGATGAAGCCTATAAACGTGCGACTTCTGTTTATTTAGTAGACCGTGTTGTACCGATGCTACCTGAAGTTTTATCAAATTTTGCGTGTTCGCTTCGACCGAATGAAGAAAAATATACGTTTTCAGCAATATTCGAATTAACGCCTAAAGCAGAAGTGGTAAATCAGTGGTTTGGAAGAACCATAATTTATTCCGACCAGCGGTTTGCTTATGAAGAAGCACAGCATATAATTGAAACGAAAAGCGATACAATTCCGGCTGAAATTTCATTGACAGGAAAAGAATATAAAGTTCCGTCTGAAATTGTCGCAGCTACTTTAAAACAGGATGAATTGGCTAAAATGCTTCGCAGAAAAAGAATGGCTGCAGGAGCCATTTCATTTGATAAAGTAGAAGTAAAATTCAACCTTGATGAAAATGCAGAACCAGTTGGTGTTTTCTTTAAAGTTTCAAAAGATGCCAATCATTTGATTGAAGAATTCATGCTTTTAGCTAACAGAAAAGTGGCTGAATTTATAGGTAAGCAAAAGAAAACTTTCGTTTACAGAATTCACGATGAACCTAACGAAGACAAATTAATCAACTTGCAAACGGTGATTTCTAAGTTTGGATATTCCATCAATATGAAATCGAAGAATGATATTTCAAAATCACTGAATAATTTACTCAATGAAGTTCAGGGAAAAAAAGAACAGAATCTAGTAGATACTTTGACGATTCGGAGCATGAGTAAAGCCAAATATTCTACAGAAAATATTGGTCACTATGGTTTAGCATTTGATTATTACAGCCATTTCACTTCGCCAATCCGTCGTTATCCCGATGTGATGGCTCACCGTTTATTGCAATATTATCTTGACGGTGGAAAATCTGTTGATGCTGATGTTTACGAAGAAAAGTGTGAGCATTC
>DBIH01000157.1 GCA_002296885.1 Flavobacterium sp. UBA807
TCTTAGATTGTTAGACTTCTTAGACTTTAGATAAAAGAACATAGAGAATAGAATATAGACGTTTTATTTAGTTCATTAACATTTATTCTATTTTCCGGATTCTTTATTAAAGCGAAGATAGTTTTTTACTGAAAATTAATGTACATTTTTTGTATACAAATTCACTTAACAATTTTTAACTAATCAACTCTAAAAGAATCCTTATATTCGTAATCAAATAACACTCACTAATGCGCCTACTTTTTTTTCTTTTTTTTACCACGGTTACTTTCGCACAGCAGACTTCAAAAGTTGATTTTATAAAAGTTTCGGGAGTTGTTGCACCCGATGCTTCCTTAAAAAAAGTTGTGGGTTCTGCGGTATATCATTTTAATGTTTTAAAATCGATTGACACCATTAGGATTGATGCCAAAAACATGAATTTTGATAATGTTCAGATTAATAACCAGCCGGTTAAATTTAAAAATAACCAAAAGGAATTACTGCTTTTTGAAGGTTTTAAAAAAGGTGTCAACTGGTTGAGTTTCAGTTATAATGCTTTTCCAAAGCAAACCATGTATTTCAATGACGAAGGGCAGGGCAGACAGATTTGGACGCAGGGTCAGGGAAAGTATACCAGTCATTGGTTTCCGAGTTTTGATGATGTGAATGAAAAGGTAATTTTCAACCTTCAGATAATTGCTCCCAAAGATTTTGTTGCGATTTCAAACGGAGTTTTGAAAAGTGTAAAACCATTAGACAATAATTTCAAAGCCTGGTTTTATGAAATGGAAAAACCAATGAGTTCGTATTTGCTGGCTGTTGCCATTGGCGATTTTGTCAATAAAACCTATGCTTCTAAATCGCATATTCCGTTGCAGTTGTTTATTCAGCCAAGAGATACAACTAAGTTTGAGTCAACCTATCGCTATTCAAAACAAATCTTTGATTATCTGGAAAAAGAAATCGGGTTTAAATATCCGTGGCAGATTTACAAGCAGGTTCCGGTTGAAGATTTTTTGTATGGCGGAATGGAAAACACAAGCTGTACACTATTTGCGCAGGATTATGTTGTGGATGAAATAGGATTTAATGATAGGAATTATGTCAACGTCAATGCGCATGAGTTGGCGCATCAGTGGTTTGGTGATTTGATTACGGCAAAATCAGGAAAACACCATTGGCTTCAGGAAGGCTTTGCGACTTATTATGCTTTGTTAGCTGAAAGAGAAGTTTTTGGCGAGGATTATTTCTACCATCAGATGTATCGCAATTCACTTCAACTCAGGAATGCCGCCAAAACCGATACGATTCCGGTGATGAATGAAAAAGCAAGTTCGTTGTCGTTTTATCAAAAAGGAGCCTGGGCATTGCATGTTATCAGAGAAACTATTGGTCCGAAAGCCTTTCAGAAAGTAATAAAAAACTATTTGAAAAAATATCAATTCCAAAATGTGGAAACCAATCAGTTTTTGGCTGAAATCAAAAAAGTTGCTCCAACTTTTGATATTGAAAATTTCAGGAAAACTTGGCTCGAAGATTATCATTTTCCGACAGAAACGGCAAACGATTTGCTAAAGAAAAACAAATTCATGCAAATGCTTTTTGATGTACAGCAAATGCGTAAAAAGCCGTTTGCCGAGAATAAAGAAAAGTATGCCGAATTGCTTCAGGCAAAGGTTTTTTATCCTGTAAAAACAGAAATCATTTATCAGATGAAAGATGTTCCGTTTGAAGATAAAAAAGAATTATTGCTGTTGGCTTTGCAGACCTTTGACATTGAAGTACGTCAGGCGGTTGCCGAGTTTACCACTGATATTCCGGTATCATTCAAAACAAATTATGAAACATTGTTGGGAGATTGGTCTTATGACACTAAGGAAATAGCCTTTATGAATCTGTGGAAAAACTTTCCGGATGACAGGAATCTTTATCTGGCGAAAGCCAAAAACTGGATCGGCAGCAATGACAAAAGCCTTCGGATTTTGTTCCTGACGTTTTCCATAGAAAATGACAGCCCGGAAGCATCGAGTTATTACAAAGAATTAGTTAATTATACTTCACCTAAATTTCAAACTTCGGTTCGTCAAAATGCAATTATAAATGCATTGACAATAAGTCCTAAGGATGAATTAGTTTTGAAAAATGTTGTGAATGCAACTACGCATTATAAATGGCAGTTTAGCAAGTTCGGTCGAGATAAGATTAGGGAATTATTGCAGCAGGAAGATTACAGAGCTTTATTTGAAAAGCTGTTGCCAACATTACCAGAAAATGAAAAAACACAATTGCAAAAGCTTTTAAACGAGAAACTATGAGAGCATTAGTCATTTCGGGTGGTGGAAGTAAAGGTGCTTTTGGTGGTGGTGTTGCGCAGTATCTGCTTCAGCAAAAATTTTATAAATACGACATACTTATAGGCAGTTCAACGGGCAGTTTGCTCATTCCGCATCTGGCTTTGGGTAAAGTAGATAAAATTTATAATGCTTACACTAATGTTAACAGTCATAAGATTTTCAACATTACTCCCTTTGTTGTAAAGCATAAAAATGATACGGATATCGTGACTATTAATCACTTTAATGTGCTTTTGCAGTTCTTAAGAGGAAAACGGACTTTTGGCGAAAGCACTAAACTTCGTAGTTATATCAAGGAAACTTTTACAGAAGAAGAATTTAATGTACTTAAAAATTCTTTTTGCGATGTAGTTGTAACGGTTACCAATCTTTCTAAAAACGAAGTCGAATACAAATCGATTAAAGATTTTAATTATAATGAATTCTGTGAATGGATTTGGATTTCGTGTAATTATATTCCGTTTATGAGCCTGGTTTCAAAAGATAATTGTGAATATGGCGATGGCGGATTTTCGAGCCTTGTTCCAATAAGGGAAGCCATAAACCGCGGCGCAACAGAAATTGATGTTGTGATTTTGGAAACCGAAGTTCAGCTTTCGCCAAAAAGTGTTGGGAAAAACCCTTTTTCATTGATGATTGATTTGTTTCAGATATTGCTGAACCAAGTAGAAAAGCACGATATTACCATAGGAAAACTGGCAGCCAAAAACAAAGATGCCAAGCTGAATTTATATTATACGCCAACCACGCTAACGAATAACGCATTGATTTTTAATAAAGAAAAAATGAAAATCTGGTGGCAGCAGGGTTATGATTATGCGAAAAATAAGAGCGAACTGATGAGTGATAATCTTCAGTAATTTAAGCTTTAAAGTTATTGAGACTTTATTCAATCTTCAGCATCTAAACAAAATATTTCCTCAACCGGTTTTTCAAAAAACCTTGCCAACTTAAGGGCAAGGACAGTTGAAGGTACATATTTTCCTTTTTCCATAGCATTTATAGTTTGTCTGCTTACGCTAATTTCTTTTGCCAATTCTTCCTGAGAAATATTTCTGATAGCTCTCAGAACTTTCAGGTTATTCGTCATCGTTTGTAGATTTATTTAATTTATAAATAGAGTAGTGGAACCGGATTATGAAAAACAACAACAATGTAAATGTATTGTAAAACAAGACATTCAAATAAGACATTCCGTATATGAAAGCGGTAAAAATAAGAATCAGTCCGTAGTTGAGATAAGTTGCCCAAACCAAACTTTCATATCTTATTTTTGATGTCAATTCATCTTCTGTTTTCAGTTTGGAAAAACCAATTAAGATGCCGCCAATGATTAAAGCAAACAGTAATAACTCATCTACAATACTATTTTCGATTATCGAAAAATACGAACTGTGGTTTAAAAGTTCATCATTGCAGATGGCAAAAACTTTTATTTTAAGATAATTATCTGTGCTGATGTTTAACAACGGAATCAATACAGCAGATGCAAATGCAGGAATAAATACTATCCAGCCTAATGTTTTGAATTTGTTCGGGAATAAAAAGCTCGTTTTCATGATAAATGATTTAAAATTCATTTCAAAAGTATATTATATTTTACAAATAGACAAATAAACTTTACAAAAAGTTTATTTTATTTTACATTTAAATGAAATGTATACTTTTTGCCTACTTTCAATTAACTGCTTCCTGCTATTTTTAAATGTAAATAGTATACATGTTAGTAAAGGTTTTTGGAAGCGCCGTTTTTGGTGTCGAGGCTACTGCGATAACCGTTGAAGTCAATGTTGACAAAGGAATAGGGTATCACTTAGTCGGACTTCCCGATAATGCGATAAAGGAAAGCAGTTATCGGATTGCGGCCGCATTGAAAAATAACGGATACAGTCTGCCT
>DBIH01000195.1 GCA_002296885.1 Flavobacterium sp. UBA807
ACTAAAGATAATACAGCGGGAAATCCGATTACTGACAAAGGCGCAACATTAGGACGGATTTTATTTTATGATAAAAATTTATCTTCCAATAATGCCATTTCGTGTTCAAGCTGTCACCAGCAGGCAAATGCTTTTGGTGATACTAATGTGGCAAGCAATGGTGTCAACGGAACTACCGGAAGACATGCCATGCGTTTGATTAATGCCCGATTTGCCATAGAAAATAAATTCTTTTGGGATGAACGTGCCGCTTCGTTAGAGATTCAAACTACCCAGCCTATTCGAAACCATAACGAAATGGGATATAGCGGAACAAATGGTGATGAAGATTTTAGTGCTTTAGTAACCAAACTAAGCCAAATTAGCTATTATAAAGAGCTTTTCAAATTTGTATACGGCACTGAAGAAATTACCGAAAATAAAATTCAGTTAGCATTAGCACAATTTGTTCGAAGCATTCAGTCATTTGATAGTAAATATGATGCCGGAAGAGCTCAGGTAGCAGCAGATAATCAACCCTTCCCAAATTTTACAGCTCAGGAAAATCAGGGAAAACAATTGTTTATGGCTCCGCCCGTTTTTGACGCTACAGGAAGTAGAACAAGTGGAGGATTTGGGTGTGCAGGTTGTCACGCAGCTCCCGAATTTGATATCGCTCCAAACTCAGGCAACAATGGAATCATAGGTGTATTGAACGGAACTGGTATCGATATTACCAATACACGGGCTCCATCACTTAGAGACATTTTAAAACAAAACGGCACGCTCAACGGACCGCTTATGCATACCGGAGTCTTTACAGATTTACAAACGCTTATTGGGCATTATGGAACCATCAATATAGCTCCGGGAAATACAAATCTCGACCCAAAACTACGCCCGAACGGTTTTGGCCAGCAGCTTAATCTTACTGCTACTGAAGTCAATGCATTGATGGCATTTTTGAAAACACTTTCAGGATCGAATGTATATACTGATATAAAATGGTCTAATCCGTTTCCGAATTAGTATTAAAATAATAGTTGACAGATGATAGTTTAAAAAGTAGGTAAGTGTAATTTTTTTATGAGCCATCTGGAAGCGAAAACTCCCGATTTCAATCGGGAGTTTTTTATTTCTTTAAAAACTTGGCATTTGTCGTTCCTTTATCCGTATTGACTTTTATAAAATAAGTACCGGTTTTTAAATCTGAAACATCAATTGTCGAAACATTTTCTGCATTAGGAATTGCGATTACTATTTGCCCAAGAACATCATAAAAATTAATTGATTTCACTATCAATTGGTTAGTGTTTTCTAACTGTAAAAAGTCTTTGGCCGGATTAGGAGAAAATACCAATTTTGAATTTTCAAATTGGTTTGTTCCCAACTCACAAGCTGAATCAACTGTACAGCCTGTATAGCCATAGATACTTAATAAATTTTGAACAAAATTGATGTTAAAGGAGTCAACACAAATGTATTGCAAATTAGGGGTTCCTCCGATAAACAAATTAGGATAAGGTGGTTCATGTGGGCTACCATCCTGAAATTGTGCTCCATTTTTAGCTAATATGGTTGTTAAATTAGGATTATTCCAGCAACTAATTCTGGCTCCCTCTGCGAGAGCCATAACATTTGTGTTAATCGTAGTTAAATTATTGTAGCCGCAATCTAATATAAATAAAGTGCCCAAAGAATTTCCGCTTCCTGTCAAATCAAGGGAAGTTAAATTATTATATTGACAATCAATTTCTGTTATATTCGGCAAATTAGTAGCTGCCAACGATGTCAAAAGATTATGACTACAAACAACCGAATTAAGTCTGGCACAATTATTAAACAAGAAGGTTTCTAATTGATTATAACTGCAGTCTACATAAGATAAATTTTGGTTAGCAGTCAGGTTTAAAGTGGTTAACTGATTATTACTGCAAATCAAATTGTGTAATGCGGGGTTTGAAGAAACATCTAAACTTGTTAATGAATTATGATATATAATCAAACTATTCAAATTGCTGTTTTGGGTAAGGTCAATATTCGTTAGTTGATTGTTATAAATATATAATGACGTAAGTGCTGTATTATGAGATATATCAATAGTCGTCAATTGATTTCCCATACAATACAACTCAGTCAGTGCAGTATTTTGAGTAACATCTAAATTGTTTAGTTGGTTAAACCCGCAGCGCAAAACAATTAAAGCAGTGTTAGCTGAGACATCCAAAGAGTTTATCAGGCTACCGGTAACACTTAGTTCTTTTAAGTTAATATTATGACTAACATCAATACTCCCTAATTGATTGCCATAAAACCTCAATACTTTCAGATTGGAATTCTGCTCTAAATTTAGGCTTGTAATTTGTCCGTCATAACAATCAAGCATAACCAGATTAGGGTTTTGGGAAACATCGATACTTGACAATTGACCATGCCCACAATACAATCCTCTTAAAGCCGAATTTTGTGATGTGTTTATGTTTGTTATTGGATTGTAATAAACATTTAAAAATTCCAGATTTGCAAATGCTTCAAGTCCTGTTAAATCCGAAATATTTGAATTTTGTAATTGCAACACCTTTATAGCCTGAGCTTCTGAAACCTGAATTTCACCATCATTATTGCTGTCTATTGAATTGTATGTTGAAAATTGCCAATAGATATAAGTAAAAGGCTCTACAAATGTTGGACTCGCAGTAGATGCAATAGTATTACTTGCATTTGCAGCCAATAATTTTGCCTTCAAATTTGCATCCGGAATGTTTACGATTTGGGCTTTACTTGCCAAAGTCATAAAAAACAAACTTAAAAAAAGATAAAGCTGCCTCATACTAAAAGATTTGATACTCAAATATATGGTTTTTAGATAAAAAAAGCCTCACAAATGTGAAGCTTTTAATTAATATAATGTATAGAGAAAATTATCCCATTACTTCTTTCACTTTTTTACCAATCTCAGCTGGTGAATCAACTACGTGGATTCCGTTTTCTCTCATGATTCTTTTCTTAGCTTCTGCTGTATCATCAGCACCGCCAACAATAGCTCCGGCATGTCCCATGGTTCTTCCTTTTGGAGCCGTTTCACCTGCAATAAAACCAACAACCGGTTTGCGGTTACCGTCAGCCTTAATCCATTTCGCAGCATCAGCTTCCAATTGACCTCCAATTTCACCAATCATAACGATACATTTAGTTTCAGGGTCATTCATTAATAACTCAACAGCTTCTTTTGTAGTAGTTCCGATGATTGGATCACCACCAATTCCGATAGCTGTTGTGATTCCCAAACCTTGTTTTACAACCTGATCGGCAGCTTCATAAGTCAATGTACCCGATTTTGAAACAATCCCTACTCCACCCTTTTTAAATACAAAGCCCGGCATAATGCCAACCTTAGCTTCTTCCGGAGTGATAACTCCAGGACAATTTGGACCAACCAATCTGCAGTCTCTGTCTTTTACATAAGCATAAGCCTTAATCATATCAGCAACTGGAATTCCTTCTGTAATAGCAATGATTACTTTAATTCCCGCGTCAGCTGCTTCCATGATTGCATCGGCAGCAAAAGCCGGCGGAACAAAAATAATAGAAGTATCTGCCCCTGCTTTTTCAACAGCATCTTTTACCGTATTGAAAACAGGCTTGTCCAGGTGCGTAGTGCCACCTTTTCCGGGCGTAACGCCACCAACAACATTGGTGCCATATTCAATCATTTGGGTTGCGTGGAAAGTCCCTTCGCTACCTGTAAATCCCTGAACTATTATTTTTGAATTTTTATTGACTAAAACGCTCATGTTTGTGTTTGTTTATTGTGTTTATTGTTTTTGATTCCAAGTATGGTGTAACTAATTTGCCGAATGTCCACTGGACATTTATTTCATACCGTTCGACCTTCGGTCTTGGGTCTCCTCTTAATATCAAATGTGTTGCAAAAGTAGAAAATAGTAATTAGTAATTGATGATTAACAATTAGTTTTTTTCTGTTTAAAGTTGACTCATTTGATAGCCTCTGTAAAGCTTATTGTTTTTTAATTCCCATATAACCATAAAGTGTGCTAACAGCATTTCTTCTCTTGGGTTTTCAATGGTTTTTACATAGTGTGAATAACGTACAGAAACAGTATTTCCTTCTTCTAAAATATGGGTAATCCTTGCTTTAGAACGAACATAAGCTTTGCTTAATTCTGTAGTCAAATCGATAATTTCCTGATGCTTCAGCTTTAGGAAACCTTTAGAACTATGCCACTCCAAAACCACATCGTCATGCAGCAATTTTGACACGGTTGCTGAATCCAATAATGCATCTGATTTATAAAATTCCTGAACGATTTCTTTAGCGCTCATTTTATTTAAGTTTGTTTAAAATTTCCGGTATTCTTTTAACGTTGGCTAACTGTTTTAGTTTTTCCCTTGATTCTTCTATTGGTGTTCCAAAATAGCTTTTTCCACCTTCAACCGATTTGGTTACTCCGGTTTGTCCCATAATAACAGCTTTGGAACCAATTGTAATTCCGCTTGTCGTACCAACCTGTCCCCACATGGTTACTTCATCTTCAATAACAACGCAACCTGCAATTCCTGTTTGTGACGCAATCAGGCATTTCTTTCCAATGATTGTGTCATGTCCGACATGTACCTGATTATCAATTTTTGTTCCGGCACCGATAGTTGTGTCTCCGGTAACGCCTTTATCTATGGTGCACGCAGCACCTATTCCAACATTGTCTTCAATAACAACCCTTCCGCCAGAAAGCAATTGGTCAAATCCTTCAGGACGCTTTTTGTAATAAAAGGCATCAGCGCCAAGAATAGTTCCCGAATGGATAATTACATTATCGCCAATTACCGTATTGTCATACACAATTACATTCGCGTGAAGCAGACAGTTTTTACCAATAGTTACATTATGTCCAATAAAACAATTAGGCTGAATAATACTTCCTTCTCCAATTTTAGCTGATTCAGAAATACTGACACTCGCTGAAACAAACGGGCGAAAATGTTTGGTTAGTTTATTAAAATCTCTAAACGGATCATCAGAAATCAACAAAGCTTTGCCAGCAGGACAATCCACTTCTTTGTTAATTAAAACAATAGTTGCCGCCGATTCTAAAGCTTTGTCGTAATACTTTGGATGATCAACAAAAACAATATCACCTGGTGTAACCACATGGATTTCGTTCATGCCGTGAACAGCAAAATCATCAGCACCAACATATTGGCAACCGATGATTTCAGCGATTTCTTTAAGTGTATGTATTTTAGGAAATTTCATATTTGATTTGAGAATTTGAAAATTTGAAGATTTGAAGATGATTAATTTTCAAATCTTCAAATCAATTAATCTTCAAATTAATTATACTCGCTCCATATATTTACCGGTAGCGGTATCAATCTTGATTTTGTCGCCTTCGTTGATAAACAACGGAACATTTACAGAAGCTCCGGTTTCAACTTTGGCCGGTTTAGTAGCATTGGTTGCTGTATTTCCTTTTATTCCCGGCTCAGCATAAGTAACTTCCAAAACAATTGAAGCCGGCATGTCAACAGAAAGTGGCAATTCGGTTTCTGTGTTAATCTGAACCATTACATTTGTTCCTTCTTTTAATAATTCGGGAGCGTCAAGGATATCCTTATCCAAAGTGATTTGCTCATAAGTTTCAACATTCATAAAGTGAAACTGATTACCTTCAGCGTATAAATATTGGAAATTTTGTGTTTCAACTCTAACAGTATCAATTTTGTGACCTGCTGAAAATGTATTATCCAGAACTTTTCCATTCGTTAAGCTTTTCAATTTGGTTCTAACGAATGCCGGACCTTTACCCGGTTTCACATGAAGGAATTCGATAATTTTATAAATATCGTGATTGAACTTAATGCATAATCCGTTTCTAATATCTGATGTAGATGCCATTGTAATGTATGTTTATTGTTTTTTTTAATTTTTAATATGAGCCCGAGTAACCTTTCATGATTCCTCTTGAAGAATTTCTTATGAAATCTAAAATTTCATCACGCTCCGGTGATGCCGACATTTCGGCTTCAATAATTCCAACTGCTTGTGAAGTATTATAATTTTTTTGATACAGAATTCTGTAAATGTCTTGTATTTCCCTAATCTTTTCAGATGAAAATCCTCTTCGTCGCAAGCCAACTGAATTGATACCGACATAAGAAAGTGGTTCTTTCGCAGCTTTGGTATAAGGTGGCACGTCTTTACGAACCAATGAACCTCCTGAAATCATCGCGTGATCGCCAATGTGGATGAACTGATGAATCGCTGCCAAGCCTCCAATGATGGCAAAGTTTCCAACTATTACATGTCCGGCCAAAGCCACACCATTAACAATGATGGCATTATCTCCAATATGACAGTCGTGAGCAATGTGTGCTGTAGCCATGATCAAACAATTGTTTCCAATCTTTGTTTGGCCCGAAGCTATCGTTCCTCTATTTATTGTAACACACTCTCTTACAGTTGTATTATCTCCAATTATTGCAAGTGATTCTTCTCCTCCGAATTTCAAATCCTGAGGAACAGCAGCAATGACAGCTCCCGGAAAAATATTGCAGTTCTTCCCAATTCTTGCACCTTCCATTATGGTTACATTAGAACCAATCCAGGTTCCCTCTCCAATAACCACATTATTATGAATGGTTGTGAATGGTTCAATGACTACATTCTTTGCAATTTTTGCTCCCGGATGTACGTATGCTAAAGGTTGGTTCATAGTTTATTGTTTTTTTACTATTTGTGCCATTAACTCTGCTTCGGCTACTAATTTTCCATTAGCGTAAGCACTTGCCTGCATGTGGCAAATTCCTCTACGGATTGGCGAAATCAAATCACATTTAAATACAAGAGTATCGCCTGGCAATACTTTATGTTTAAACTTCACGTTGTCAATTTTCATGAAGTAGGTTAGGTAATTTTCGGGATCAGGGACAGAACTCAAGATTAAGATTCCACCCGATTGTGCCATTGCTTCTACAATAATAACACCCGGCATTACAGGTGCCCCGGGAAAATGTCCAACAAAGAATGTTTCATTCATTGTTACATTTTTCAAACCAACTACGTGGCTGTCCGACATTTCAATAATCCTGTCGATGAACAAAAATGGCGGTCTGTGCGGAAGAATACTCATAATTTTATGAATATCCATTAAAGGCTCTTTGTTTAAATCATAAACCGGAATTTGATTTTTCTGTTCAATCTTAATCATTTTGGACAATTTTTTTGCAAACTGTGTATTAACAAAATGTCCGGGTTTGTTAGCAATTACTTTTCCTTTAATACGGGTACCCACCAAAGCTAAATCTCCAATAACGTCAAGCAGTTTGTGACGTGCCGCTTCATTTGGATAATGTAAGGTAAGATTATCTAAGATGCCGTTAGGTTTTACCGATATAGAATCTTTTCCAAATGCAACCTTAAGGTTTTCAATTGTTTTTGGCGAGATTTCTTTATCAACATAAACAATTGCGTTATTTAAATCGCCTCCTTTAATCAGACCATTATCCAGCAATGTCTCTAATTCATGCAGAAAACTAAACGTTCGGGCATCGGCAATCTCAGTTTTAAAGTCTGAAATATTTTTCATCGTCGCATTTTGAGTACCCAAAACTTTGGTTCCAAAATCAACCATAGTTGTCACCTGGTAATCATCCGCAGGCATTAAAAGAATTTCACTTCCTGTAGTTTCATCTGTAAAAGAAATAACTTCTTTAACTATATAATAATTGCGCTCAGCATCCTGTTCTACAACTCCGGCTTTCTCGATTGCTTCAACAAAATACTTAGATGAACCGTCCATAATTGGCGGTTCCGATTCGTTTAGTTCTATGATTACATTATCAACATCGCAACCTACGAAAGCTGCAAGAACATGCTCTGACGTTTGGATTTTTACTCCTAATTTTTCAAGGTTTGTTCCTCTTTGCGTGTTTACAACATAATTGGCATCCGCTTCAATTATTGGACTTCCTTCTAAATCTACTCTCACAAAAGTATAACCGTTATTCACAGGCGCCGGTTTGAAAGTCATTTTAACTTCCTTTCCGGTGTGCAATCCAACTCCGGTAAGGGAAATTTCGTTTTGGATGGTTTTTTGTTTAACCATTGTATGCGTATTTAAGTTTAGTTCGAATTATTATTCTTTTTCAAATCTTCTAAATCGGCCACAATCTTAGGCAGATTTCTGAAATGAACATACGACTTATTCCAGTCGCTATAATTGAAAGAAGGAGAACCTTGCAAAACTTCGCCATCTTTAATATTTTTTCCGATTCCTGATTGTGCCTGAATCCTGACATTATCGCCAATTATCAAATGCCCTGCAAATCCAACCTGTCCGCCAATCATACAATTTTTTCCAATTTTAGTTGAACCTGCAATTCCGGTTTGAGCAGCAATAACTGTATTTTCTCCAATTTCAACATTGTGTGCAATCTGAATTTGATTATCAAGCTTAACGCCTTTTCGGATGATTGTTGACCCCAAAGTTGCACGATCGATAGTTGTGCATGAACCAACTTCAACATCGTCTTCCAAAATTACATTTCCTATTTGTGGAACTTTACTGTATGTTCCGTCTTCCTGTGGGGCGAAACCAAATCCGTCTGAACCAATAATCGTTCCCGAATGGATTACACAATTATTCCCAATTACCGATTCTGAATAAATCCTTGCTCCGGCAAAGAAGATGCAATCATCGCCAATTGTTACATTATCTCCAATAAATGAATTCGGATAAATCTTGACATTTTTTCCTATGGTAACATTTTTTCCTATGTAACTGAAACTGCCTAAATAAAGATGCTCACCATAAGTTACATTCTCCGAAATTACCGATGGCTGCTCTATTCCTGACTTCATCAACTTTACCTGATTGTAATATTCGAGCAGTTTTGAAAAAGACTTATAAGCATCATCAACCTTAATAAGTGTTGTTGTTAAATCATTTTCAGGAACAAAATCGGCACCGACAATCGTAATCGTTGCGGCCGTTGTATATATATAATTTGCATATTTTGGGTTAGCCAAAAATGTCAACGAACCTTCAGTTCCTTCTTCAATTTTGGCTAATTTGAACACTTCAGCATCTGGGTTTCCAACCACTTCGCCTTCAAGAATTCCCGCTATTTGTGCTGCTGTAAATTTCATCTAATCTGAAAATTTTTTTTCATGGTCACAAAAGTATGAAAAAATCGATTTTAATGTTAAAATTCTTCAAGTTGTTTTGGGTAACAAATGAAATACTTTGTTACCGGTTTTGACAATGCTTTTAAATTCAGTTGGTCTGAAGCCTCAACAACATCTTCAATGGTTTTGTCTTTCTTTAGAATACTGATTGGTTCCGCATCTTTGCTGTATGCCTGATTTTTGATTTTTCCTTTAAAAATAAAATACTTGGCTTCCTGTTGCGTGATGTTATGTTCTTTGGCAAAACGATTTGTCATTTCTTCGAGAACTTCAACAGGGAATTTTTCGCTGTTTAATTTGATTTTTGATAAATCTCTGTTGATAATCATTTTGCTTAGACTTCTCAATATAAAATCTTCGTGATGCTGCCAGTTTTTCAAAGCACTAACAATATCGTAATCATCAAGTTGTGCAAAAGTATCTAAATCATTATTTGAAAAATTTTCAAGTGTGATTTTATGCTCCATAAAGAACTTTAACGGACGGCTGCATTCTATTTCAATACCTTTCTGAAACAATTCTTTAGCCCTCTGAAGTGTTTTGGTTAATGTCAATTCGGCTACCAGACTGGTTTTATGCAAATAGGCCTGCCAATACATTAATCGTCGGGCCATCAGGAATTTTTCAATGGAATATATTCCCTTTTCTTCCATAACCAGAGCATCATCCACAACGTTTAACATTTGGATTAACCGGTCGGAATTAATATTGCCTTCAGCAACACCAGAGTAAAAACTATCACGCTTCAGATAATCCATTCTATCCATATCTAATTGACTTGAAATCAATTGAAGCATAAATTTTCGATGGTATTCTCCTTTAAAAACCTCTATTGCCAGACTTAATTCTCCTTTAAAATCTTCATTGAGTTTATTCATAAACAACAATGATATTTCTTCGTGATGAACTTCAACAATGCTATGCTCCATTGCATGGGAAAACGGACCGTGACCAATATCATGCAATAAAATAGCGACATACAAGGCATTTTCTTCCTCTTTAGAAATCGAAACTCCTTTTGTTCTCAACACTTCAACTGCTTTCTGCATCATGTGCATCGCTCCGATGGCGTGATGAAAACGCGTGTGATGCGCACCCGGATAAACCAAATAAGACAATCCCATTTGAGTTATACGTCGCAAACGCTGAAAATAAGGGTGCTGTATTAGATCATAAATCAGCGTATTCGGAATGGTAATAAAACCATAAATTGGATCGTTGAATATTTTTAGTTTGTTGGTATTGCTCACTGTTTAGTCAATTTTAGTAAAGATAAACATTTATGCTAATGCCTTAAAATAGTTTGACAACAGAATATCATTTTCCTTTGTTGGCGTGAAAACTTCCAATATCATTGGTTTGTCGTTTTGATCAAATAGTTTTGTCATACTTTCCTGCAATGAATTTTTATCACTTGCAATCAGATAATCAAACTGAAACATTTTGGCCAAATGTTCAGCTGTCAGGCAATGTGAAGTTTCAAAATAGGTGTTGAATGTTTCCGTTTCCTGATGTCCAGGCAATATCCTGAAGATACCTCCTCCTCCATTATTAATCAAAATGATTTTGAAATTTTTTGGAATGTAATTATTCCAAAGCGCATTGCTGTCATAGAAAAAACCAACATCTCCTGTAATGAGAACCGTTGGTTTTTTACTTCCGACGGCAGCACCAATCGCAGTAGAAGTACTTCCGTCTATTCCGCTGGTTCCTCTGTTGCAGAAAACTTGAATTGTTGAATTGATATCAAATAATTGTGTATAGCGAATAGCTGAACTATTGCTGACTTGCAACTGAATTTCGGTTGGAAGCGCTGAAAGAATAATTTCAAATGCTTTTAAATCTGAAAATTTGACTTTTGAAAGATAGGCTGCGTGTTTCTTTTTCCGGTATTTCTGTATATCCAGAAATCTTGCCTTATAATCGCTGTCGGTTGGTTTTATAAAAGGCAGGAACTGTGAGAAAAACTGATTTGGTTCGACCTGAAAATGCTTTGTAAGGATTCCGAATGTATCATAAGCCCGCTGTTCATCAATATGCCAGTGATGTCTTGGTTTGTATTTTCTTAGGAAAGCTTTTATTCTTTTTGAAACGATCATCCCACCAAATGTGATTAAGATTCTTGGCTGCAATTCTAAAAAATCAGCATTCGAAAAGGTGGTAATTAGCGAATCTATATTGTTGATGAAAGTCGGATTGTGAATGTTTGAAGTTGTTTCAGTCATTACTACAACTGAAGGCAAAGCTGCTAATTTTTCGAGCCATTCTTCTTCAATAGAGTTTGGAGCGCATTCACCAACCAAAACTAAAATCCTCGTGCTGTGATTCCATAAAGTGGTATAAGCAATAATATCATCAACACTCACCGATTCATGAACAATATTTAAAGCAGTAACATTAAAATCTACCGAAAGTTTATTGGTCGTTTCATACAATGGTTCTTCAAAAGGAACATTAATATGAACCGGACCTTTTCGGGCTATAGCCACGTTGATGGCTTCGTTGATAAATACATCATTCAATTCGGAAGCTGTTTCTGTTAGATTTGCATTGTATAAAGAATGATTGATAAAAACATTTTCCTGACGAATGGTCTGACCGTCACCAATATCTATTTTATCTGCAGGTCTGTCGGCAGAAATAACAATAAACGGAATCTGGCTGTAAAATGCCTCCGCTAAAGCCGGATAATAATTTAACAATGCTGATCCCGATGTACAAACAACAGCCACTGGTTTCTTTGTCTGCTGGGCTATTCCCAGAGCAAAAAAGGCGGCACAACGTTCATCGGCAATACTGTAGCAGTTGAACTTTGGATTGTTTGTAAATCCAATAGTGAGTGGTGCATTTCTGGAACCCGGTGAAATTATGATATCTTGAACTCCTTTGGCATTACATATTTCGATGATGCTTTGCGCTAAAGGTATTTTAGGGTAAATCATTGTTGATGCTTAGGGAAGACAAATATACAAAGAAATGTCATTTAAAAAGCTATCATTTTAACCCGAAAATTAGAGAAAATTAGTTCTTTTTAATACTTTTGAAATCATGGAAATCAATATCAGACCTTATCATCCAAAGGATGTCGAAGCAATAGTTGCTATTCTCAATTATTATATTGCAAATTCAACTGCATTATATGATTATGAGCCACGGACTTTTGAGCAGCAACAAGCTATTCTTGAAGAGAAACTTAAGAAAGGTTTTCCGGTTATCGTTGCAACTATCGACGAGAGAGTCGTTGGTTTTGGTTATTATAGTGAATTCCGTTTTCGGGAAGCTTATAAATACACCGTTGAACATTCGGTTTACGTAATGCCAAATGAACACGGAAAAGGTATTGGTAAAGTAGTAATTCAGAATTTAATTCGTCTGGCGAAAGAGCAAAGACTCCACACTATGATTGGTGTTATTGATTCTGAGAACGAAAGCAGCATTGCTTTTCATGAGCACTTTGGTTTTAAAACCGTTGGCATCATTAAGGAAAGTGGATTTAAGTTTGACCGTTGGCTGCATAGTGTCATTATGCAGTTAATGCTAGATTAAATTATATCAATCCCATTTTCTTCAAGTATTCCTAAAAGATATTCGCTCTGACTTGGATTATATTTTTCAATTCCACTTTGATACCATTTGGATATAACGTCAATTTGAAAAGCTGTATAACCGTCATCGTTGATGCTGATTCCGAGCATTCCGGCTAACAAAAAATCTTCGAGAACTTTGTTGGTCACAATCAATTTAGGAATGCCATGGATAATTTTACCATTCAATCTTTCGTATTCAGACCTTCCCAGATCAAACCCGGTATTGTAAGCATTGCTTTTATTTTCAAGTGCATTGAGATATGGATTTAAACCACTGGCATAACCTTTCAAATAGTCCTGTCTGTATACTGGGTTAAATATATTATTCATCGAAATTTTTTTGTGGCGTTAGATATTTGATATGTCAAACCTAATAACAATATTTTACTTGTAATATTAAAATCGTTGAAAGGGCTAAAAACTCTTCAAACCACACCACGAGTGACGTTCGTCGATGGAATTAAAGCAAAAAGCCTGATGAAATCTCATCAGGCTTTACTATGTTTTCAGGATTTAAATCTTATTTCCCGTTGATCCAACCGACAATTTCTGTATCCGTTGGCAATGTTCTTGGTGATAATACTTTTACCAATCTGCCTTGCTCATTAATTAAATATTTCTGGAAATTCCATTCAACTTCGCTATCCTGCAGACCATTTTTACTTTTTTGTGTCAGGAATTTGTAAACCGCGTTCATATCATTTCCTTTTACTGAAATTTTACTCATCATAGGAAAAGTAACTCCATAATTCATCTGACAAAAATGGGCAATCTGCTCATTGCTTCCCGGTTCCTGAGCTCCAAAATTGTTAGCAGGGAATCCAACGATTACAAAGTTTTTATCTTTATATTTTTCATAAATAGCTTCTAAGTCTTTATACTGAGGTGTTAAACCACATTCTGATGCCGTGTTGACCACTAATATCTTTTTCCCTTTTAATGAAGCAAAGTCAAAATCTTTGCCATATAAATCTTTTACTTTGAATTGATAGATAGTTTCGGTTGAAACCGGTGTTTGTGTTTCCATTTTCTTTTTATTGTTTTGCGCCTGATTCTGGCAGGTAAATAGTATTGAAATTGTTAGTATTAATATGGCTTTTTTCATGATTATTTTTTTATAAAATTAAACATTATTTCAGCAGTTAGTGTTATACAATTGCTAAAATTTACTAAACAAAAAGTCCGGCGACTAAATCAATCGCCGGACTCCTAACAAAACATGATAGAAATATATTTCCATCAACCAAAACCCTGAAAGAACTTTTCCATAGCAGATTCTTCCGAACTTATATACGAAATGAGGATAAATTTGGTTTCCTGCTTATTTTTAATTCATTTGTTAAATTTTACAATAGTTTATTTAACTTTACACTAAATGTTTTCGATATGACACAAGAAGAATTATTACCGTTGCTCTTAAGAAAAGAAGAAAGAGCCTTTACTCTGTTATATGATATGTATTCCAAAAGTCTTTTTAGTGTTATTACTAACCTAATAAAAGACCACGAAGAAGCCGAAGATGTGCTTCAGGAAGTTTTTGTAAAGATTTGGAAAAACATCGAAACCTATAATCAAAGTAAAGGAAGATTATATACTTGGATGCTGAATATCACAAGAAATGCCGCAATTGATAAACTGCGCTCCAAAGGTTATAACAACAGTCAAAAAAACCTATCATCAGACAATTTCGTACATCTGTTGGATGACAGTAATAAGCTAACAAATAGAATTGACAGCATTGGATTACGAGAGTTTGTAAACAAACTAAAACCAAAATGCATTCAGTTAATCGATTTATTGTTCTTCAAAGGATTTACCCAGCAGGAAGCATCGGAAGAATTGTCAATTCCGCTTGGAACTGTTAAGACCCAAAACAGAATGTGCATGAACGACCTACGAAACTTTTTAAAAATATAATGGAAGCTAAAGAATTTATCGAATCAGGAATATTAGAACTTTATGTCTATGGTTTGCTTTCGGAATCAGAAAATGACGAAGTAAATGCAATGTCCAATAAAAATCCTGAAGTCAAAGCAGAGATAATCGCCATAGAAAAAGCAATCATAAATTTATCAAGCAGCTTCTCACCTTTTATTTCTCATAGTCAGTTTGAAAAAATCAAAGCACAGCTTGAGCTTAAACATGGTAAGGTTGTATCGATTAAATCAGGAAGCAATTGGTCGAGTTATATTGGCTGGGCAGCATCTGTAGCATTACTGATTGGAATTGGATTTCAATATTCAAAGTTGAATGAAAGAAGTAATCAAATAAAATCCATTCAAACAGAAAAATCAAAACTTCAGGAAACAGTAGTTGATTTGGAAACTAAAAATAAGGAAACTGAAACTATTCTGAATGTTGTCCGTGATGAAACTAATACAGTTGTTACTCTTGCGGGACAAGCTGCTGCTCCAACTGCTAAAGCCAAAATCTACTGGAACAAACAAACTCAGGTCGTTTACGTTGATGCCAGCGGATTGCCAACTCCACCGGAAGGAAAAGAGTATCAAATTTGGTCTTTAAAATTACAGCCACAATTAACGCCGACGAGCATTGGAATGTTAACCAATTTCAAAGCCAATACAAGTAAAGTATTTGCTGTTGAAAAAACCGGCGATGCTGAAGCATTCGGTATAACGTTAGAACCTGCGGGCGGAAGCAAATCGCCAACAATGGATCAATTATATACTTTGGGGAAAGTCTAAATCTCCAGTGTCAAATAAAATAATGATTAAAGAAAAAGTCCCGGCGAAAACCGGGACTTTTTTATCTCTTTTTATAATACTTTCGATACTTTGGATACGATAAAGCTCCTATCAAACTAATCACAGCAATTGAGATCCAAATCCAGCTCAGTGATTTTGCTTCACCACTTGCATAGGAATGCAGTCCAACCAAATGGAAATTCACGCCGTAATACGTAAACAAAATCGAAAGGAAAGCGTACATCGCCATCAGGTTGAAGAACCATTTGTTTCGCAGTGCCGGTACAAAACGCGCGTGTATTACAAAAGCATAAACCATGATGCTAATCAAAGCCCAAGTTTCTTTTGGGTCCCAGCCCCAGTATCTTCCCCAGCTTTCATTTGCCCATTGACCTCCCAAAAAGTTACCAATGGTAAGCATCACCAGACCTATTGTCAGCGACATTTCACAAATTATTGTCACTTCTTTTATGTTTAGTTCCATTCTGGTTTTGTTGTTTTTGTTGGTAAAGAATATCAGCAGTAATGAAACAAAACCTAAAATCATTCCCAAAGCAAAAGGACCATAACTTGCCACAATAACCGCCACATGAATCATTAACCAGTATGAATTTAAAACGGGTTGCAAATTCGCGATCTCAGGGTCAATCCAGTTGGCGTAGGCTGCAGTCAATATCATAGCGGTTACAAAGGCAGAAGATGCAACGGTTAGTTTTGATTTTCTGTCAAACGCTAATCCAAAGAACATCGTCGACCAGGCGACATATACAATCGCTTCATAAGCATTACTCCATGGTGCGTGACCCGAAATGTACCATCTAAAAATTAATGCCGTAGTATGCAAAGCAAACAGTAATCCTACGACCAGATGCAATCCGTTGATGGCAATTCTCAACGCTTTCTTGTCAGTGAAAATCTGAATTATTACCAAAACAAACATTAATGCTGCAACGCCTAAGTACCAATAAGGCAACTTTTGCAATACATCGTATTTGTTATAGAGAATTTCATAATCTATCTTTTTATCAGATGGGCGTACTGCTTTACCAAATTTCTTCTGATAATTCTCCATACCCAGTAAAATGGAATTGGCAAAAGTATAATTATGAGTTTCGGAGGCTTTCCGTAATTCATCAAGGTAAACCGGTAAGGCATTTTTAATGATGTCTAAGCCAGTTCCTGTTGGATGCTCAATCTCTAAATAAGACACCCACTTATTGTTTTTGTCATTCGGAATCGGGAAAATCCTTAAAATCTTTCCGCTTAAAGCCGAGTTTAAAAGATTGACTTTCTTATCAGTTTCAACAAAATCTTTCTCAAACTGATTTGGATTTGCCGCTTTGTAAGCGTCATCCAAATAAGGCGCCAGTTTGTAGTTTCCTCTGTCGTCAAAACACGAACGGAAGGTAGCATATTTAGCATCAGATGGAATTCCCAATATTTTTCGGATGCTGTCATTACCGCTTTTGATATAAATCAGCGGCGTCTCAAACCAAACAGTCGGAAATTGCGTCATCGAAATAAACGCCTGATCGGAATTCATGTCGTTGTAAGTGTCTTTATGACTTACCTTTCTCAGCAATTCTGAAGAAAAGGTATTGATAGGTTTCATTCTTCCCCCTTCATCCTGGATAACCAATCGACCAAATTTATCGGCGTATTTTTCTGGCACCTTGTACTTAGTCAGGATAGAATCTATTTGTTTTTGTGTTGGCAAACCATTAGTATGTCCATGGTTCTGGGTATATCCGTTAAACGAAATAAACAGAATTATGATTGCTGATAGCTTCGCTTTTTTCTTTTTAATGTTTTCCAGTTTGCGTTTCAAATCGGCAAAACGGGTATTCTTAACAAATAGGATTGCCATCAGACAGAAAAACAACATGAAATAACCAATATACGTAATCGTCGTTCCCCAGAAATCATGATTTACTGATAAGACTGTCCCTTTTTCATCTGGGTCAAATGACGCTTGAAAGAAACGATAACCTTTATGATCGAGAATGTGGTTCATATAAATCCGTGCCTCTTTTTTCCCTGTGGAATCTATAACTGTGACTTTGCTTTCAAAAGAGGAGAAACTCTTTTCGGTTCCCGGATATTTCTGCGCAATAAAATCATTAAGTTTTATACTAAAAGGTAGAGTATAAACTTTACTTCCGTAACTTAATGTGAATTCGAGTTTGCCTAATTTAACAATCTTTGGTTCACCTTGTTTTCCTTTTGAGCCCACAAGTGTAACTTCCTGTTCTTTTCCTCCGGTTTTAACAACTAAGGTAATAGCATCATCACCGTTTTTGGCTTTAAAATTACCACTTGGTTCGAAAGTTTTAAAACCTTTTTTAGGTTGATCAGGAATTACAAACTGTGCGTTGCCAATATTATACAACGAGCGATACATCAATGGTTGAACAGAATCTTTTGTTACTTTCCCCTGAAGTTTATCAGCCATTCTCATGAATTGCCCATCAAACGGAGACGTAATCGTATTTGCTTTGGTATCGATATTAATGGCACCTTTGGTTGGTTTATCTACCGCAAAAAGAATGTTGTGAATGTCCTGAATTTCGCCTTCCTTAAGCATGTGTTCGTGTCTTGTGCCACCACCCGATTCAACTAACTTCAAATAAACATCACCTCTGTCATTTTCCTTGATAGTTTCTTTGGCATCGAGAACAAAGTTTTTATATTCAATTTCAAACGGAATATCAGCAAAATTTTCGTCGATCGAAAAATGATTGTTGGTAACAGGTGAAAGCAAAAGCGGTTTTTCAAAAATTCTTCGCTTTAATTCGCCTTCATACATGCCATCCACGAAAACAGTAAGATAATTTTTCTCTGAAAAAAACTGATTGGAAGTCGCACCTTCGCGAATAGGCATCATGCCTTCATAACTAATATATCTTGTTATGAACGCTCCAAAGATTATGAAGATAAATGCCAAATGCAGTAAAAGTGTTGCCCATTTTTCTTTTTTATATAATTGATAGCGTTTAATGTTTCCAATGAAATTAATCATGAACAACAACATGATTCCTTCAAACCACCAGGAATTATAAATCCAAATTCTTGCTGTATCGGTATTGTATTTACTTTCTATGAATGTTCCGGTAGCCATTGCAATTGCAAAACCAAGAAACAAAATCGCCATTAATCGTGTAGAGAATAAAATGGAGTATATTTTTTTTTCCATAAGTTGGAATGCTATTTTTAAAAAGTGCTACAAAAATAGCGTAAATAAATAGATATTAGAGAGAATTGAAAACAAAAAAAGTGGGCTCTCACCCACTTTTAACATTCAATTTTTTTAAGCTTTATTGAACTTTGATAATTTTATTTTCATTTATGTGATACGCTTTGACAACTGCATTGTAATCCTTAAAATCAACTTTACTGTTTTTATTTACCTCATAGGCCGGAATCGCAACAACTCTTAAAATTTGATTTTGTGTATAGGCAGTACTAACGCCAGCTAAATCATAACCTTCAATTTTAACTTCAGCATCATTGATGGTAAAGTTAAAATCGTAACGCATATCCAATGTACCATCATCAAAATAATAAGTTTCAGGCAATAACTTCCAGATATCATTTCCTTGGTAAGAACCAGTTAATCTATAAACTAGAACCATATCTGAGGTGTAAATTGAGTGTGGAAAAACTAATGTTACCGTATAATCGTTTGGCAAAAAATTGACATTTGTGTATTCAAATACTTCACTAATAGTATCGTTATCTTCATTAGTGCTGCAACCTTGTAGCGTTATCATCCCGATAAAAGCTAAAATTAGGGTAATTTTTTTCATGATATTTATTTTTAAATGGATTAATGATTTTTCAATCACTATTCATTAATTATGCCAAAATTTATATTTTAACAAAAGTTTGTAATTTTACCTCATGGGAAGAAACAATGCTAAAAATATTAAAGCGCACAATGATAAGCTTCACAAGGCTCAGGAAAATAAGAAAGCAAAAGAGATTGCACGCAATGAAAAACTGAAAGCAATTGCAAAAAAATTTAATGACAATAAATCAGAATAAATGGAGAACTACATTTTAAACGAAAACAAAAAAAGACTTGAACCAACAGAAACAGATTGTGAATACTGCAAAAAACGTAAAGTAAATAGCATAGAGGATTGCTATTTTCTAAACCTTTATAATGTAAAGAAGCGAACGAATCTTTTAGTCTATCGTTCTGTAAAATACAGCCTAATCAAAGTCGGTATCCGGCGTTGTGTTCCCTGCAAAATCATTCACAAAAATGCAGATAAAAATACTGTGCTTTACACTACTTTAATTATTGTTGCATTAAATATTATCCTGTTTTCAGTAATTGGCATTTTTGGAGTTATAACAATGTTCCTTAGTTTGTACTTAGCAATATTTTTATTGAGTTTTATCAAAAACAAATTATCATTACAAAAAGGCATTTTATCAGACCAAAAAGGAGCCAAACAAAACCAGCTTGTAAAAGACTTTCTAAAAGAGGGCTGGTCAACAAAAACACCATTTGCATAAAACAAAAAAAACTCTCAAAAGAGAGGTTTTTTTGTTTACATATTTCTGCGATACTGTCCGCCTACTTCAAACAAACCAGCGGTTATCTGACCAAGTGAACAATACTTGGTAGCATTCATCAAAACTTCAAAGATGTTTTCATTATTGATTGCCGCGTTTTGCAAAGCTGCTATCTGTTCATCTTCATAATCGCAATAGGTTTTATGCAGATTGTCCAAAGTCTTGATTTGCGCCTGCTTTTCTTCTTCGGTTGCCCGAATGACTTCAGCAGGTAAAACTGTTGGTGAGCCTTTTGAACTTAAGAACGTATTTACTCCGATAATTGGAAATTCCCCGGTATGTTTAAGTGTTTCATAATACAAACTTTCCTCCTGGATTTTGCTTCTTTGGTACATCGTTTCCATCGCGCCAAGCACACCGCCACGTTCTGTTATTCTGTCGAATTCCTGTAAAACAGCCTCTTCGACTAAATCTGTCAATTCTTCAATAATAAACGAACCCTGAATTGGGTTTTCATTTTTCGCCAAGCCCAATTCCTTATTGATAATCAATTGAATTGCCATAGCGCGACGAACACTTTCCTCAGTTGGTGTTGTAATCGCTTCGTCGTAAGCATTGGTGTGCAGTGAATTACAGTTATCATAAATTGCATATAAAGCCTGCAAGGTTGTACGGATGTCATTAAAATCGATTTCCTGAGCATGCAATGAACGACCCGATGTTTGGATATGATATTTCAGCATCTGTGCTCTTTCGTTGGCACCATATTTATTTTTCATTGCTTTTGCCCAAATCTTACGTGCCACTCGCCCAATTACCGCATATTCAGGGTCGATTCCGTTTGAGAAAAAGAAGGATAAGTTTGGTCCGAAATCATTGATATCCATTCCGCGACTCAGATAGTATTCCACATAAGTGAAACCATTTGCAAGCGTAAATGCCAACTGCGTAATTGGGTTTGCTCCTGCTTCCGCTATATGATAACCCGAAATGGAAACCGAATAGAAGTTACGGACATTTTTCTGAATAAAATATTCCTGAACATCACCCATTAATCGCAACGCAAATTCAGTAGAGAAAATACAGGTGTTTTGTGCCTGATCTTCTTTTAGTATATCAGCTTGAACCGTACCCCGAACCTGTGATAAAGTTTTAGTTTTTATATCCTGATAAACATCTTTTGGCAATACCTGATCTCCTGTAACGCCAAGCAGCATAAGTCCTAAACCGTTATTCCCTTCTGGCAATTGACCGTTATATTTTGGACGAGTCAACCCTTTTTCTTTGTAGATTTCGTTGATCCTTTCTTCAATATTTACCTGAAGATTATTTTCGATGATGTATTTTTCACAGTTTTGATCGATGGCAGCATTCATAAAGAATCCCAACAGCATTGGTGCTGGACCATTAATAGTCATTGAAACCGATGTCAAAGGATGACTCAAATCAAAACCCGAATATAATTTTTTGGCATCATCAAGGCAGCAGATAGAAACTCCGGCATTACCGATTTTACCATAAATATCCGGACGCAAATCAGGGTCGTTTCCATATAAAGTCACACTGTCAAAAGCAGTAGACAAACGCTTTGCAGGCATTCCCTGGCTTACATAATGAAAACGTTTGTTGGTGCGCTCAGGTCCACCTTCGCCGGCAAACATTCTTGATGGATCTTCACCTTCTCGCTTAAACGGATACAATCCTGAAGCAAAAGGAAATTCTCCGGGAACATTTTCCTGAAGATTCCATCGAAGGATATCACCCCAAGCCTGATACTTTGGCAAGGCTACTTTTGGAATTTGAGTGTGTGACAAACTTTCGGTATGCGTCTGGATTTTGATTTCCTTGTCACGTACTTTAAAGCTGTAAACCGGATTTTTGTATTTATTTACCTTGTCATTCCATGTCGAAATAATTTCCCAGTTGAATGGATCAAGGTTCATTTTTACACGGTCAAATTCTTTAACTAATAAGTTTAGGAATTCTTTGTTATCATCATTAGAATTCAGAGAGTTAACATCTATTCCTGCTTTGTCAAGTTTTGGTGCTTTTTTGTTTACTGTTTCAATTGTTTTATAGATACCATAGAGTTTTTGAGCTACTTCAACCTGCGTTAAAACCGTTTCATCATACTTGCGGTTGTTCTCTGCAATTTCAGATAAGTAACGTGTTCTGTGTGGCGGAATAACAAAAACCTTTTCACTCATTTCACGCGTAATTTGGAAATCTGATTTTAAATCGGCTCCTGTTTTTTCCACAATCTTATCCATCACTTTTTTGTAAAGTGTGTTCATCCCCGGATCATTGAACTGTGAAGCGATAGTTCCAACAACCGGCATATCATCAGGGTTGGAATCCCAAAGATTATGATTGCGCTGATACTGTTTTTTCACATCACGGATAGCATCAAGCGCACCGCGTTTGTCAAACTTATTTATGGCTACCAAATCGGCAAAATCAAGCATATCAATTTTTTCTAATTGTGTAGCTGCACCAAACTCAGGCGTCATTACATATAATGAAACATCAGAATGGTCCATAATTTCAGTATCCGACTGACCAATACCTGAAGTTTCTAAAACTATCAAATCATATTTTGCAGCTTTTAACACCTGAATTGCTTCAGCTACATATTTTGACAAAGCTAAATTCGACTGACGCGTCGCAAGCGAACGCATATAAACTCTTGGATTATTAATGGCATTCATACGGATTCTGTCGCCAAGCAAAGCTCCGCCTGTTTTTCGTTTTGATGGATCAACCGAAATTAACCCGATAGTTTTATTTGGAAAATCGATTAAAAATCTTCTGACTAATTCATCAACTAGAGATGATTTTCCCGCACCACCAGTTCCGGTAATCCCAAGAACCGGAATTTTAGATTTTTCATTCATCGAATGAATATTGTTAAAAACAGGTTTGGCTATTTCAGGGAAATTCTCAGCCGAAGAAATCAAACGAGCAATCGCTATTGGATTTTTATCTTCAATATGTTTAAACTCGCCATTCAATTCATTTCCAATTGGAAAATCAGACTGTTTTACCAAATCGTTTATCATTCCTTGTAATCCCATGGCACGACCATCATCCGGAGCATAAATTCTTGTAATTCCATAATCCTGCAATTCGGCGATTTCACTTGGAAGGATTACTCCACCACCACCTCCAAAAATCTTGATATGACCTGCTCCTTTTTCCTTCAGTAAATCATACATATATTTGAAATACTCGTTATGACCACCCTGATAGGAAGTCATTGCAATAGCATTGGCATCTTCCTGAATTGCTGTATTTACAACTTCTTCAACGCTTCTGTCGTGACCAAGATGAATTACTTCAACACCTGTTGCCTGAATAATTCTTCGCATAATGTTGATAGCGGCATCATGACCGTCAAAAAGTGAAGCTGCAGTTACGATTCTGACTTTGTTTTTTGGAATATAAGGTTGTTCTTGAACCATTGTTAAATAAGTGTCTGTTTTGAGCACGCAATTTAAGGAATTTTCAAAAAAGTGCCTATTAAATCAACTAAAACATAAAAATAAGTTTTAGCTAAAAAAGTAACTAAATTAAGTTTAGATTTGAGATATAAAATAAGCCGAATGAATAAGATTGTTATACTCATCCATTGCCGTGACCAAAAGGGAATTATTGCTGCGGTTACCAATTATATCGCTTCGATTGAAGGAAACATCATTTACCTTGACCAGCATGTTGACAGCGATCAGGATGTATTCTTTATGAGGTTAGAGTGCGAATTTGCAAAAGATGATTTCAACCTTGATAACATCAAAAATAATTTTCAGCAAAATTTAGCCAATCCTTTTTCTATGTCGTGGTCAGTTCAGCTGCAGGAAAGAAAGCCGAGAATGGCGATTTTTGTTTCCAAATACGACCATTGCCTTTATGATATTTTATCGAGATACAGTACGGGAGAATTACATGTTGAGATTCCGATTATCATCAGCAATCACAACGACTTGCATTCAGTTGCCGAACGATTTTCCATTCCGTATCATTATATTCCGTTTACCAAAGAAAGTAAAGAAACCGGAGAAAAAGCACAGATTGCCGTTTTACAAAAGTATCAAATCGACTTTATTGTTTTGGCGCGCTACATGCAAATCATTACTCCAAACCTGATTGAATTATACAAGAACAAAATTATTAATATCCATCATTCGTTCCTGCCTGCTTTTCCCGGTGCAAAACCCTATCACTCGGCATTTAACCGTGGCGTAAAGATTATTGGTGCAACGAGTCACTATGTTACTGAAGAATTAGACGAAGGCCCAATCATTGAGCAGGACATCACTCGCGTTACGCATAGCCATTCGATTGAAGATTTTATTATGAAAGGAAAAGATTTGGAACGCATAGTTCTGGCAAGAGCCATAAAATTGCATTCCGAAAGAAAAACGATGGTTTACAATAACAGAACTGTCGTTTTTTCCTAAAATATTTTTGGCTCCATTTTTGCAAGCAGATGAAAAAAATTAAAACTATGAAATCAAAATTTGCCCTTTTGTTATTACTTCCAGTAATTGGATTTTCCCAAATTAAAGTCTTAGACCAAATCAAAAAAAAGCTTCCAACCAAAATCACAACAAACTCTAAAACCCTATCCTCACTTGATATTTCCAATGGATTGAAAGAAGCCTTAAATAAGGGAATTGAAAAACAGGTAACCAAACTAACCGCTGTTGATGGTTTCTACAAAAACGATTTGGTAAAAATATTATTACCTGAAGAATTGCAAAAAGTTGATGAAACACTAAGAAAATTTGGTTTAGGTTCTTTAGCAGATGAAGGAATTTTGATGCTTAACCGCGCTGCAGAAGATGCTGTAAAAGAATCAACTCCAATCTTTGTTGATGCTGTAAAAAACATGAGTTTTACCGATGCCAAAAACATTCTGATGGGCAGTGATAATGCAGCAACTACTTATTTACAGACAACTACTACAAGTCCACTTTATGCCAAATTCAATCCGGTTATTCAAAACTCTTTTGCAAAAGTTGGCGCCGATAAGGTTTGGGCAAGTATTATAAAGAAATACAACAGCATTCCGTTGGTTACAAAAGTCAATCCCGATTTAACGGATTACACCACCAATAAAGCACTTGAAGGGGTTTTTAAAATGATTGCTGTTGAAGAAAAAAACATCAGGACAAACCTTAATTCGAGAACATCAGATTTGCTAAAAAAAGTCTTTGCTAAGCAGGACAAAAAATAAATCTAAATTTTTTGATATCAATAACATAAGAATAACATAACCTTAACAGTAGAACTTAAAAAGCTGGCTTACATTTGTAATGTAATAAATTTGGTTTTTTATTATTTTGGTTGGGGTTAGTTTAAAAATCCGGTGTTTCTCAAAGATACCGGATTTTTTATGCGATATTTTCATGTAATTTTTTGAAGTAAGCAAATGCTTTTACCAACCGGCTTCCGTACCAGGAAAACATTTCGCCATCTACAAAAACTGTCTTTGCATGATGGGTATGTCTGCCTAATTCAAAGGCATGTTCATCTTTAAACGGAAAAGGTTCCGAAGACAATAAAACCAAATCGGGGTCGCCCTGAATGCGCATTTTCTGGATGATGATTTCGGGATATCTTCCTTCGTACTTCGGATTGTTATCGTAGATATTTTCGAATTTATTAAGTTTTAGTAATTCGTTAATGAATGTGTTTCCTCCAACAACCATATAAGGATTTGCCCAAATAAAATAAGCTACTTTCTGTGTTTCTTTATCTTTGATAAAATCCTGAAAATCCTTTTGGGCAAAATTGATTTTGTCTATCCACTTTTGCGCTTCAGTCCTTTTGTTGAAAAGATTTCCGAAATCTGAAATCATTTTGAGATTATCCTCCAAAGTAATAACATCAGTCACCCAAACCGGGCAGATTTTGGATAATTCCTGAACTATTTCAAATGTATTTTCTTCCTTATTAGCAATTATAATATCGGGATATAGCAAACGGATTTTCTCAGTATGTACTTTTTTAGTCCCGCCAATACTCTTTTTTGTCGATTTAAAATGAAATGGATGCACACAGAATTTGGTTATCCCAACGATACTTTCTTCCAAACCCAAATCATACAAAAGCTCTGTTTGTGAAGGCACAAGAGAAACGATTCGTTTTGGAGTTGTGTCAAAAACGTGAACGGTTCCTAATTGGTCTGTGAATGTTTTCAAGTTTAAACTTTTTGCAGAATAACTTCCATTTCCTGTTGCATTTTCAATGCTTCTTCCCTTGCCTTTTCAGCAAAATCATTTCCTTTAGAAGCATAAATAATCCCTCTTGAGGAATTAATCAGCAAGCCTACATTTTCATTCATTCCATATTTACAGACTTCCTGTAAGCTTCCACCCTGAGCACCAACTCCTGGAACAAGTATGAAACTATCCGGAATAATTTTTCTGATTTCTGTAAAATATTCTGCTTTGGTTGCTCCAACCACATACATTAGATTTTGTGAATTCTTCCATGTTTTGGATGTTTCGAGAACTAGTTTATACAATTTCTTTCCTTCAGCATTTTTGGTTTGAAAATCGAAGGCACCTTCATTGGAAGTCAATGCCAACAGAATTGCAAATTTATTTTCAAATGCAAGGAAAGGTTCAACGGAATCTTTTCCCATATAAGGTGCCACCGTAACCGAATCAAAATTTAAATCTTCCAAAAAAGCTTTGGCATACATTGTTGAAGTATTCCCAATGTCACCGCGTTTTGCATCGGCTATTGTAAAGATTTCCGGGTGGTTTTCATTGATGTAATCAATTGTTTTTTGCAATGATTGCCAGCCTTTCAGTCCATAGGCTTCATAGAAAGCAATGTTGGGTTTGTAGGCAACACATAAATCATGCGTGGCATCAATTATGGCTTTGTTGAACTCAAAAATCGGGTCGTCAGATTTCAATAAATCTTGCGGGATTTTAGTCAAATCTACATCGAGACCTATACAGAGAAAAGATTTTTTTTTTCGGATTTGCTGAACAAGTTGTTGCGTTGTCATTTTGTGTAGTTGTGTGGACAAAGTTACAAATTGGAATTCGAAAAGTGTAAATTTTATAATACTACTTAAAAATTATATAAGTTTTTTAAGGCTAACGAAAGCTAAATTTGTGATAGGAAATGATAAGTAAACCTACTTGCTTGTCATTTGGCCAATAATAAAAAGTTGAGGTTAGAAAAGGGCCGTATGAAAATACGGCTTTTTTGTTTGAATTTTTGCTAAATTTACAGAAACAACCAAAATATTTTCTATGAAAATCTTCATTAAATTTGACTTTAACACCATCTGTAGAAAAGTTCTGGAAGAGAAACTTATTAAATACAACATTAAATATCGGGTATTGGCTTTTGGTGAAGTTGATATTTTAGAAAA
>DBIH01000119.1 GCA_002296885.1 Flavobacterium sp. UBA807
AGGAGACACAAGTGGTTATGCCCAAAATTTGGATACAGCTTATCCTGCCATTGCTTCCAACCCAAGCCGTATTTATCTTGGAAAGATACTTCGTATTGATGTAAATACAATTTCAGGTTTATTAAATTATGGAATTCCTCCAACAAACCCTTTTGCCGGTCAGGCCGGAAAAGAAGAAATATGGGCTTATGGAGTCCGAAATCCATGGAAATTTTCATTTAACCGCTCCAATGGCGATTTATGGGTTGCCGATGTAGGTCAGGATTCCATTGAAGAGATTGATAAAATAACCAGCCCATTGCCAAACACAGCATTGAATTTCGGTTGGCGTTGCTTTGAAGGTAATACTCAGTATAGCACGAGTATTGGTACTTGTCCAGCCTATGCTTCAACCGTTGCGCCGGTGAATCAATACACGCATGTTTCAGGGAGATGCTCAATTACTGGAGGTTATTTTTATTCGGGAACAATGTATCCCAATTTTCAAAATAAATATTTCTTCGCCGACTTTTGTACTGCTGAAATAGGTTATGTTAATTCAACCGGAGCGATAACATGGGCTTATGACGCACCGAATTATCTGGGAACTTTTGGAGAGGATATGAACGGAGAATTATATGTTTCCATTAATGCAGCCTATTCTCCAACAACGGCATCAACGATTTACAAATTAGTTGACACTTCATTAAGTGTTTCTGAATTTGAAAGAAGTGGTTTTTCATTATATCCAAATCCTGCGAAGACCGAAATTTTCATTAAAAACAAAACAGAAAAAATACTTTCAAAAGTCAGTATTTTTGATTTAACCGGAAAGCTGGTATTGACAAAAGCAGTCGAGAATAACGAAACGAATCCTTCAGTAAACATTGCTGCATTATCAAACGGATTGTATTTGGTTTCTGTTGAAGATTTTACAGGAAGCAAATATCAGTCAAAACTAATAGTAAATAATTAAGGAGCCGGGTTCGGAATCGATTCTTGGATTTTATTGATAGCCGAAACAATTTCAGATGACAACACAGTATCAAAAGCCGCAATGTTTTCCTGAAGTTGTTCCATAGTTGTGGCACCAACAATTGTTGCCGTTACAAAGTCCTGTTGGTTTACAAACGCTAAAGCCATTTGGGTTAATGTCAATCCATTAGCTTCGGCTAATTCCTTGTACAATCTTGTTGCTTTATAACAATTCTCATTTGAGTATCTTGTAAATTGAGGAAATAACCCCAAACGGGAAGTTGGTTGAATCCCATTTAAATGTTTCCCGGTAAGGAAGCTAAAGGCTAAAGGTGAATAAGCTAACAAGCCAACTTTTTCACGCATCCCGATTTCGGAAAGACCAACTTCATATAAACGATTCAATAATGAAAACGGATTTTGAATGGTAACGATTCGTGGCAGATTATGCTTTTCGCTTTCGCTGATGAATTTCATCACACCATACGGATTCTCATTGGAAACTCCGATGTGTTTTATCTTTCCTTCTTTGATTAAACCGTCAAATACACTGAGGATTTCAAAGAAATTTTCCTGCCATTGTGTGTCAATTTTTGAAACACCACGTTGTCCAAACATATTCATAATACGTTCCGGCCAGTGCATTTGATACAAATCGATATAGTCAGTCTGAAGGTTTTTTAGACTTAAATCAACAGCTTCATGAATATTCTTTTTAGAAAAGTCTAACGGATTTCGGATGTATTCCATTTTTCGGTTTGGTCCTGCAATTTTTGTGGCAATGACCAAATCCTCTCTTTTACCTGATTTCTTTAACCATGTTCCAATATATCGTTCTGTTTCGCCAAGTGTTTCTTTGCGTGCAGCGATTGGATACATTTCGGCAGTATCAATAAAATTGACACCTTTTTCAACAGCATAATCCAATTGGGAATGGGCGTCACTCTCAGAATTTTGCTCTCCAAAAGTCATCGTGCCAAGGCAAACTTTACTGACTTTAATATCAGTATTCGGTAAAAAGTTGTAATTCATTTTAAGAATTAGCTCAATAAATTGGTCACTAATGAAGGATAAACTCCGATGATGATGTTAAGCAAAATAGCAACAACAGCAACAGCATAATACACAAAAGGAACGCTTTGTCTTTCTTCAGAAGCATCTTTTGTATACATTGCTAAAATCAGTTTGAAATAGTAGCCAATGCTTATGATTGAGTTAATTACAGCTACAATAACAATGGCTAAATAACCCGTTTTAATTGTATTGGCAAACAACATGAACTTAGCAAAGAATCCTGAGAAAATCGGAATTCCAGCCATCGATAATAATGAAGCTGTTAAGATTGCAGCGAATAACGGATTTGTTTTTCCAAGGCCGTTAAAGTTTGAAATATCTTCGTTGTCTTTGTCTTTAGTAACATAAATGATTACGGCAAAAGAAGCAATTCCGGCCAATGCATAAGCTGCAGTATAGTATAATAATGTTGACGCAGCCGTTGACATGCTCAACAAAGCCATAACCATAAATCCAGTGTGTGAAATACCCGAGAACGCCAACATTCTTTTTACATTTTTCTGACGCAGTGCCATAAGATTTCCAACCGACATCGAAAGGATAGAAATAATCACAATCAGCAATTCCGCTTTTGGGGATATAGAAGTGGTTAAACCGCTTAATAATTTGTAAAGTGTTGCCATGGCAACCACTTTAGCCAAAGTACTCATTGTTGCCGTCGTCATTGATGGCGAACCTTCATAAACATCAGGTGCCCAAAAATGGAATGGTGCAGCCGCAATTTTGAATAACATTCCGATGACAATCAGTGTTATCCCAATTGGAAACCAGATTGGCAATCCGATACCTTCAGATAAGTCATGGATTTCTGCCAAATCGAAATAACCGGTAGCACCATAAACTAAACAGATTCCAAACAAAATAAATCCTGATGCAAATGATCCCATTAAGAAATATTTCATTCCGGCTTCGTTACTTTTTATATCTAATCTTTTGCTTGCAGCTAAGACATATAATGATATAGAAAGCACTTCAATTCCAAGGAAGAACATCGCTAAGTTCCCAAAAGAAACCATCGCCATTGCTCCGGACAAAAGGAAAATTTTGATCGAAATAAAATCGGAAATCTTCGTTGGATGATCTTTGTAAAAATCACCACTCAATGCCACTAAGAATATAGTCAATACAATGAATAAGCTTGAAAAAGCCACCGAAAATTTATCCACTATAACCATATTGTTGTAGAAAGAAGCCGGTGTGTTGAATTCGGAAACAGTAAGCCCAAGAATTGCCAAAAGCCCAATAACTGCTATTGGAACCAGTAGTTTTCTCAGATTAAAGATTTCAGCGATAAGGCAAAAAACGCCGAGTGCTGATGTAGCTATTAATGTATTCATTATAATTAATTAAATCTATTAATTGAAATTAGAATTTCTTTCAAACTTGGTGTCACTAAATCCACCAATGGTTTTGGATACAATCCAAAGAATATTAAAAATACAATGATAACGACAAATGTAATCGCTTCATTAGTTGTTATATCAGCAAAAGCTTTGCTGTTGGTTTCACCCAGCATAGTGTTCTGGAACATCTTCAGCATATAGTAAGCTCCCAGAATTATTGTTGTTCCACCTAAAACGGCAAACCAAATATCAACCTGGCTTAAGCTGTACAATACGGTAAACTCTCCGACAAAGTTGAAAGTTCCCGGAAGTGCCACTGAAGCTAAAACCAAAATCATAAATTTGGAAGTGAAATGGGGAGCCTGCGAACGGATTCCTCCCATTTCAGAAATTTTGCGGGTTTCGTATCTTCTGAAAATAACTTCAGCTGCAAAGAACAATCCAACGATAACAAAACCGTGAGCAATCATTTGTGAAACCGCACCACTCAATCCGTCAAGTGTTAGCGTGTAACATCCGGCAGCGATTAATCCAACGTGTGCTAATGAAGAATAAGCCAATAGTTTTTTTAAATCCTTTTGACGTAAAGCGACGATTGAACCATAAATCACTCCGGCAATACTCAACCCGATTAAGATCGGCATGTAAGTTTTTGCTGCAGAAGGCGCAATGGGTAACTGCCAACGGATAACGCTGTACAATCCCATTTTAAGCATGATTCCCGACAGCAACATCGTTCCAACGGTCGGCGCTTTTTGGTAGACTTTAGCCTGCCAAGTATGGAACGGAATGATTGGAATTTTGATAGCATATGCTAAGAAGAACGCAAAGAAAATATAGCATTGTTCTTTTGCGGTTAAGTTCAGTTTGTATAAATCTTCTAAAAGGAAACTGTCTGCTTTAGAATACAAATAAGCAAATCCAATCAGCATGAACAGCGAACCTGCAAGTGTATAAATAAAGAATTTCAGTACTGCTTTTTTACGTTTTTCGGCATCGCCATTACCCCAAATCAATGCGATAAAATAAATCGGAATCAATGCCAATTCCCAGAAAACATAATACAATAAACCGTCAGCCGCAAGGAAAGTTCCTGTCATGGCAAACGCCATGAATAGCACTAATGCATAAAAGTTTTTACTGTTGTTGAATGAATTGCCGAAAGATGAAAATATAATCAACGGTGTCAAAGCGGTTGTCAATAAAACCATAGCCATTGAAAGTCCGTCAGCTTTGAACGCTAAGGCAACTTTTGGCATAGTAATCCAAGGAGCCATAAAGCTGATATTACCGCCATTCATATAGGTACAAAGTAAATTCAGCGTCACACCAAGTGCTCCCAAACTAAAAACCAGCGCGACTTTTGAAGCTAATTTATCTCCGGAAAAATAGGTGACGATTGCACCAACGAGAAGTAAAAATACTATAGTAGTTACATCCATTATGTAAAAATTATTGAGCTATAAATAAATAAGTTACTATGCTGAGAACGCCAATTACAAAGACAAATAAATACAAACCAACACTTCCGGTTTGCAATCTTTTAGCGCCTTGCCTTCCTATCCCGTTAGCCAATGTTCCGAAACTGAAAACAACTTTTCCTAAAGCAGGTTCTAAAGTTGTTCTAAAGAAATTAGACAAACTGTTCAAAGGTCTTACGATTAGGAATGTATAGAATTCGTCAACATAATATTTGTTGTAAATTGTTTTGCTGAAACCTGTGATTTCTGAATCTTCTTTTGGAACAAATCCTTGTTTGATGTATTTTGAATACGCCCAAAGAATTCCAAAGATGGCTCCTGCCAATGCAATTCCCATTAGCATATACTCGTGGCTTCCTAAAGCATGCTCTTCGTGTTTTGTTGCCAAAACCGGTTCGATGAAATGATTTAACCAATTGCTTCCCGGTAAATTAATCGCTCCACCAATTGCCGCTAAAATTGCCAGGATTACTAATGGAATTGTAATCAGACTTGGACTTTCATGCAAATGGTGTTTTTGTTCTTCAGTTCCTCTGAACTCTTTGAAGAAGGTTAGGTACATCAATCGGAACATATAGAAAGCCGTCATGATAGACGCAATAGCAGCAATTGCATATAATACTTTATTGTGTTCGAAAGCAACCATTAAAATCTCGTCTTTTGACCAGAAACCGGCAAACGGAAATATTCCGGCGATTGCTAAGGTTGAAATCATCATCGTCCAGAACGTGATTGGCATCGCTTTGCGCAAACCGCCCATTTTTCGCATATCCTGTTCGCCGTGCAATCCGTGGATTACTGAACCTGAACCAAGGAACAAACAAGCCTTAAAGAAAGCATGTGTGATTACGTGGAAAACAGCAACATTATAAGCACCAAATCCCAAAGCAAGGAACATCAATCCCAATTGAGAAACAGTAGAATAAGCCAATACTTTTTTGATGTCGTTTTGTAAAAGCCCGATTGAGGCAGCAACTAAAGCTGTTAAAGCTCCAACAATAGCTATTATATTTTGAACTTCAGGAGTTAAATCAAACAGGAAATTCATTCGGGTTACCATAAAGATACCGGCTGTTACCATTGTTGCAGCGTGGATTAATGCCGAAACCGGAGTTGGCCCGGCCATCGCGTCCGGTAACCAGGTGTATAATGGTAATTGTGCTGATTTTCCGCAAGCACCAATGAAAAGACATAAAGCTGCAACAGAAAGCAATGTCCAATGTGTAGTATTCGGAAATGGCCCGTTAAAATTATTAAATACAGACAAAACCATTTTATTCATCTCAACAAAATCAAGTGTATTGAATCCGTATGCCAAAATGAAAATCCCGATAAGGAAGCCTAAATCCCCAATTCGGTTCATGATGAACGCCTTCTTAGCGGCATCGTTGTATGATTGGTTTTTATACCAAAATCCGATAAGTAAATACGAACACAATCCAACGCCTTCCCAACCGATAAACATTACCAATAAATTGCTTCCGATAACCAGCGTAATCATGAAGAAAACAAACAGGTTTAGGTAAGCAAAGAACTTGTGCATATTCTCGTCATCGTGCATATAGCTAATCGAATACATGTGGATTAGTGAACCAATTCCGGTAACAAATAACAGCCAAAGCAATGATAATTGGTCTAATAAAAATCCGAAATCAAGTTTGAATTTATCAACCGAAATCCATTCAAACAAATGAATTTCAAAAGGTTTTCCCGATTGTTGCAATTGTGTGAAAAAGCAAATGCTCAATAAAAAAGAGACCACAACAGTCAGTGTTCCGATAGCACCTGATACATTTCTACTGATTTTTTTTCCAAAGAAAACATTGAAAAGAAATCCAGCAAATGGCGATAAGAGTAATAGTAAAGCTAAATTTTTGTCCATGCCAGATTATCCTTTTAAGTTCTTTAAATTAGCGATATCGATAGAGCCGATATTTCGGTAAACCGAAACCAGGATGGCCAGTCCGACAGCAACTTCAGCGGCAGCTACCGCCATCGAAAAGAATACAAATACTTGTCCTTCGGCATCCTGATGATAGGTCGAAAACGCTACAAATAATAAGTTTACGGCATTCAGCATGATTTCAATTGACATGAAAACGATGATGGCGTTTCTTCTGTATAACACTCCAAAAACTCCGATACAAAACAATAGTACCGAAAGGAAAATGTAGTTTTCTATACCTATTTGATTTAAAATATTATTCATTATTTCTTCTCTGTTTTTTCTTTTTTAGACAATAAAACCACACCAATCATTGCGACTAACAACAGGATAGAAGCAAATTCGAAGGGTACCATGTATTCGTTCAAAAGAACATTCCCAAGTTTTTTGATAGATTCATAATCTTCACCCGAAACATCATATTCACCCATAATGGTTTTCGAATTGATGAAAATAGTTACCAAAGCAACACTCATTAAAACAAAAACGGTAATCGCTCCAAGACGCGTAATCCTTGGTTTATGGACTTCATCTTCCTTATTTAAATTCATCAGCATAATTGTAAATAAGAAGAGTACCATGATAGCTCCCGAGTAAACGATAATATGTACAATTGCCAGGAATTGCGCATTGAATAATAAATAGTGTCCAGCAATCGTAAAGAAGCAAATCACAAGATAAATCGCACTGTGAATCGGGTTCTTACTGTAAATAGTCAAGAACGCTGTTGCTAAGGTGATAGCCGATAAAAAGTAAAATGTAATTAATATTGGTGACATTAGTTAGCGTTTTTAAGTTGAGCATTTTTCATTGCCATTTCCAAAGGCATAACCAGTTTATCTTTCCCAAAAATAAAATCTTCACGATCGTATTGCGCCGGTACTAATTCTTTTGAGATTGTCAAATAGATAGCGTCTTTTGGACAGGCTTCTTCACATAAACCACAGAAAATACAACGCAGCATGTTGATTTCATAGATTTCGGCATATTTCTCTTCGCGGTAAAGCATTTCTTCACCAGGTTTTCTTTCTGCAGCTTTCATAGTGATGGCTTCCGCAGGACATGATAAAGCACATAATCCACAGGCCGTACAGTTTTCACGACCAAGCTCGTCGCGTTTCAACATGTGTTGCCCACGATAAACCGGGCTGAAGGGGCGCACTTGCTCCGGATAATGAATAGTTGCTTTTTTTCTAAAAAAGTGTTTGATGGTAATCCATAAACCTTTGGCGATAGCTACCAGATATAATCGCTCCAAGAAACTCATTTCCTTATTGGAAACTTGTTTTTTGCTGCCTGAAAGCGATATTTGTTGTATATCCATTTTTTTTATTTTTTTTGAAGCTATTCCCGCTGTTCGCGCTACATGGTAGCTTGCTTCCATCGGGGCTAAGCTTTATTTTATTAATTTCATGTTGTGGTCAGAGCACCTCCTGGCTCCTTTGCTAACCCGAGGCTTAAGCCGAACTGAGCGAAGCTAATCAGTTCGCAGAACTGTTTTTTAACGCTTGGTCCTATTTAAAAGCTAAAATGCAAATTCCGGTTATTATTATATTAATGATGGATAGCGGAATTAAAATCTTCCAACCCAAATTCATTAACTGATCATATCTAAAACGTGGTATCGTCCAACGAACCCACATGTAGAAGAAAATGAAGAAGCATATTTTAATAAATAGCACTCCGATTCCTAAAATGTTTGCTGCATTTACTCCAGCATTTTCCACCATCCAGTGCATGCCAGGATAATTATAACCTCCGAAATACAAAACGGCAATAATTGTTGATGAAATAAACATGTTCGCATATTCGGCAAACAGATAGAATCCCATTTTCATCGATGAATATTCGGTATGATAACCACCAATCAACTCTGATTCACATTCTGCTAAATCAAAAGGCGTTCTGTTAGTTTCGGCGAAAGCACAGATTAAGAATATCAGGAAACCAACCGGCTGATAAAAAACATTCCAATGCATTCCTGATTGTTGGATTGATACTTCTTTTAAGCTCAAAGTTCCGGTCATCATCACCAAAGCAATGATTGATAATCCCATTGCGACTTCATAGGAAACCATCTGCGATGCCGCACGAACAGCACCCATCAGAGAGAATTTATTGTTAGACGCCCAGCCACCAATCATGATTCCATATACACCAACCGAAACTACTCCGAAAATGTATAACAATGAAACGTCAATATCGGTTGCCTGAAGCACTACATCGTGCCCAAAAATGTGTAGTTTGTCGCCCCACGGAATTACGGCACTTGTCATCAGAGCAGTGCTCATGGCAATTGCAGGTCCTACGAAAAACAAAAATTTGTTTGGCGTGTTTGGCGCAAATTCTTCTTTAGCAAATAATTTCATTCCGTCTGCAAGCGGTTGCAATAATCCGCCCCAACCGGCACGGTTAGGTCCGACCCTGTCCTGCAAAAAAGCCGCAACCTTACGCTCAGCCCAGGTAGAATACATTGCCATAACCATTGTTATTGCAAAAATGGTTACGATGAAAACGCTTTTTTCTATGATAAACGCACTATCCATTTTGTTTTGAATTTACTGGGTTACCATCTATTTTTTCGTTGTAGTCAATCTCAGACATACTGATTTTTTTACGGTCGATATCTCTTCCCTGAAGAATTCCTTTTTCGGTCTCGATAACAACATTTTCCGTTTTTCCGAAATGTTTATTCTGATTGATAACAGAATCTTTCTCAAATTTTCTTGGGCCTTCAATTACCCAGTCAGCCACATCTTTTTTGTCGAAACGACAAGTGTTGCAAATGAATTCTTCCACTTCATGGTATTCATCTTTACGTGCAGT
>DBIH01000117.1 GCA_002296885.1 Flavobacterium sp. UBA807
ATCCTTTATTCTTTTTCCAGTTATACATTGGGAATTCTTCGTGAATTCTGTTCATGTATTCATCTCGGTAAGTTTTTGCCAAAACTGAAGCGGCAGCTATACTCATAAATTTACTGTCTCCTTTTATTATAGTAGAATAAGGGATGTTATTAGTGTTTTTAAACCGATTCCCGTCTACTATTATATAATTAGGTATAGGTTTCAGTTTTAATATACTTTCCTGCATTGCTTTTATCGAAGCGTTTAAGATATTGATTTCATCAATTAGTAACGGCTCAAGATGTGTAACCGAAAATGAAATTGCCTTTTCTTCGATTAAAGGTTTTAACTTTTCTCTTGTTTTTTCCGACAGCTGTTTCGAATCGTTTAAAAAGTCTAATTTAAAATCTTCAGGTAAAATGATAGCTGCAGCTGTGACAGGGCCAGCTAAACAACCCCGGCCTGCTTCATCGGTTCCACATTCAATATCAAAATCAGAGAATTTAAATTGCAACATTTATTGTTTTTATGGTAAAAATATAAAATTGGCGCAACTCTTTGGTTATGATTGTATCATAATTAAAGTTAGTTAGATGGCATAAATTTTAACACCCGATTAAATTATTTATTTACTGTTAATATTTGGTTAATTAAGAAATAATTAAGAAGTTTGCAGAATAACTAACTCAAATAAAATTAATATGAGATCGAAGTTCAAATGGATTTTTACGCTATTATTGGCGTTATCAATGCAGTTTTCGTTTGCACAAGAGAAAACTGTTACAGGTGTTGTTTCAGATAAAACTGGGCCGCTTCCTGGTGCAAATATCGTTGTAAAAGGTACAACGCGAAGTGCACAAACTGATTTTGATGGAAAGTTTTCAATCAAAGCAAAACAAGGAGAAGTTCTTGTAGTGTCTTTTGTTGGAATGTCTGACGCGACAGTAGTTGTTGGTGCATCAAATTCGGTTAATGTAAAACTACAAGATGGTGTTAAGCTTGATGAAGTTGTAGTTCAGGGTTATGGTAAAACCGCAACAAAAGCAAAAACTATCGGAGCAATGCAGACTGTTTCGTCTAAGTCTATTGAAAATAGACCTAACGTAAACGTGCTTCAGTCTTTGCAAGGGCAATTGGCAGGAACTAATATTGCTTTAGGTTCTGGTCAGCCTGGTACCAACAAAATTGATGTAATCATCAGAGGAGAAAGTTCACTTAATGCAAGTACAGACCCATTATATGTTATTGATGGTGTGCCGTTGACACAAGCATTTTTCAGAAACTTGAACCCGAATGATATCGAAAGTGTTACTGTTTTGAAAGATGCTTCTGCTACAGCTATCTATGGTAACAGAGGAGGTAACGGGGTAATTTTAATTACAACTAAAAAAGCAGGATACGATGAGGCTATGTCTATTAACTATTCATCTTCTTATGGTACTGCTGAGTTCAGAGGTGATCACTACAACTTAGTAAATGCAAGAGAGCACCTTACACTTCAAAACATGTTCGGTTCTGGTCCTGGTTCTACAGGTTCTGCTCCAGGTGTTACCGTAGATGTTAATGATATCGCTAACTATCCAATCAATACAAACTGGAAAGATGTATTTTTTAGACTTGGTACAACACAAAGTCATGATTTAAGCATCACTTTAGGTGGTAAAAACATGACAAACTTTACTTCTGTTGGTTATTATGACCAACAAGGTATTGTTCCAACTACAGGATTCAAAAGATTTACTGTTAGAAACAATTTTACAGGTAAATCATCTAATGAGAAATTTAATTACGGTTTAAATGTAGGATTGACTTACTCTAAAAGAAATCAGTTAGAGCAGGAAACAAGAGCAGGTATCGATAGCAACGTTCTTCAAAATCCTTTGCAAGGATATCTTTCATCAGCAGCTTATTTTGATCCTGCAACTTATGTAAGTGGTCAGCAGTTGTTTGATGATTTCGGTTCTCCATCTTTGGATATTGTTCCGTTTATGCTTATGGATTTATTCCAAAAAAATCATGCGCCAAGTTTCTTTGATGAGTACAAAACTATAGTTTCAGCTAATGCAGGCTATAAATTGACTAAAGACTTAACATACTCTACAACTTTAGGGGTTGATTACACTGAAGATAAAAGAGTATTTGCAATCGGACCTGAAGCTTACTTGTCTATTGTAAGAGCAGTAGGAGCTGGTCAGACTTATCACGGTTTGGAAACACAAAGAAGCCAAAAAGAGTTTATGTTTGATTATGTAAACAAACTTAATTACAAAAGAGTTTTTGCTGACAAACATACTTTAGATATTTCAGGTTATACTGAGTATATGAAAGCACACAGAAGAGTTTGGCTTTACCAACAAATTGGTTTGAATCCGCTTACATGGGAACCGGGAGCTGGTACAGGTTATATTCCTTACAGCACCTCATTGCCAGCAAGTTATATTCCAACAGTTGCAGCTTCACAAATTGATGCCGGTACTTTCTCTTACTTTGGAACACTTGATTATGATTATAATTCTAAGTATGGTTTTGCTGCATCTATAAGACGTGACGCATCTTACCGATTCGTTGACAAAAATAAATGGGGAACTTTCTGGTCTGCGGCTGGAAGATGGAACATCTCAAAAGAATCATTTCTTCAAAACAATAATTTTATAAAAGATCTTAAATTAAGAGCTTCTTATGGAACGACTGGTAACCAAAATATTCAGGCAAGAGGAGAAGATGATACTCAAAGTACAATATTCTATCAGGCTCAGGCCGTTAGAGATTTGAATAGTTCTCAACAAGGATATGCGAATGCTGCTTCTTTTGGTGTTTCTTCTTATGCAAATACAGATTTACAGTGGGAAACTATTGCCCAGCTTAATATAGGTCTTGATTTTAACCTTAAAGGTAGACTTACCGGATCATTTGATTGGTACAGAAAAGAGACTACTAATCTATATCAAAGTATTCCAATTTCATTCGCTAATGGAATATCTTCTATAAGTTCAAATGACGGAGCTTTAAGAAATACAGGTGTCGAAGTTAATTTGAAATTTGATATTTTCAAAGATACTCCATTCAAATTGTCTGTATTCGCTAATGGTGCTTACAACAAAAATGAAATCAGCAGTTTAGGTTCTCTTGACGATGGAAGCCATGAGCAAAGAATTGGAACAGACTATATCAATGCAATTGGTGGCCCTGCTTTCCAATACTATACAGTACATTATCTTGGGGTTAATCCTGATAATGGTAATTTATTATTTGAAGATATCAACGGAAACCCTACTGAGAATCCAACTGATGCTGACAGAAGAAAAACAAACAAAAACTATTTGCCTAAGATTCAGGGAGGTTTTGGTTT
>DBIH01000053.1:0-5904 GCA_002296885.1 Flavobacterium sp. UBA807
AATTCGGGAGAAGAATTGTTGATTCCGGATGCTGAAACGACTGATTTTGGTGTTTTTGGAACTACAAATTATGAGTTCGGAAAAAATGTTTTACAAGCCGGGCTTCGTTTTGACAACAGAAAAGTGACTTCTGAAACTCATGGAATCGTTGGCACTGAAGGTTATTTTGAAGCGATTGATAAAAACTTTGACAGCTTTAATGCTTCGTTGGGTTACAAAACCAATCTGGCTGATGATTTTACCTTGCGTTTGAATATTGCCTCCGGTTTTCGTGCTCCGAATTTAGCCGAATTGACTTCAAACGGAGTTCACGAAGGAAGCAATCGTTACGAAATTGGGAATTCCAATCTGCAAAATGAACAGAATCTGCAAACCGATTTAAATCTCGAATATAAAAGCTCGCACTTTGAATTGTTTGCCAACGGATTTTATAATCACATCAATAATTACATTTTTATTTCACCAAACGGAAACGTGATTGAGGGTAACAATGTATATGATTATGTTCAGGCGAATGCCAAATTATATGGTGGTGAAGCCGGAATCCATTTTCATCCGCATCCTTTAGACTGGCTGCATTTTACCAGTAGTTTTGAAACCGTAATCGGTAAAAAAGCTGACGGAAGTTATCTGCCTTTGATTCCTGCAAACAAATGGGACAATACTTTTAAAGGGGAATTCAATATAAAAAACTGGTGGAACGATGGTTTTGCGACACTGAATATTGAAAGCACTTTTGCTCAGAATAACAATAGTGAATTTGAGACAAAATCAAAAGATTATACTTTGGTAAATCTGGGTTTAGGTGGAAAAATTACGATTAACAAAGCAAGTTTCAATCTGAATTTGAATGCCAATAATGTATTTAACAAAACCTATATTTCACATTTGTCACGTTTAAAATCAGATGGAATTCCAAACATTGGAAGAAACATCGTTCTTGGAATTAATTTTATGATATAAAGAAAAAGCCCGATTCAAATTGAATCGGGCTTTTTTATTTTAAAAACTATTATCGCCATCAATCATTCTTCCTAATCCGCCAAGAAGGCTTCCTTCTTCCCTGCTGCTTCCACCATTTCGTGGTGCCGAAGCTATGATTCTGTCCGCCAGTCTGCTGAATGGAAGCGACTGAACATAAACTGTTCCCGGTCCGCGAAGTGTGGCAAAAAACAAACCTTCTCCACCAAAAATCGAGTTCTTGATTCCGCCAATAAATTCGATATCATAATCGACATCCTTGGTAAAACCAACGATGCATCCGGTATCCACTTTCAGAACTTCACCTGAAGCCAATTCCTTTTTTGCCAATGTTCCGCCTGAATGGACGAAAACCATTCCGTCACCTTCAAGTTTCTGCATGATGAAACCTTCGCCACCAAAAAGTCCCCGCCCTAATTTCTTAGAAAATTCTATCCCTATCGAAACACCTTTGGCTGCGCATAAAAATGAGTCTTTTTGGCAAATAAATTTGCCGCCATATTGAGTCAAATCTAAAGCAATAATTTTGCCTGGATAAGGAGCTGCAAAACTAACTCTGCTTTTCCCGGAGTTTTGATTCAGATAAGCCGTCATAAAAAGGCTTTCACCTGTCAAAACCCTTTTTCCTGCAGAAAGTAGTTTGTCAAAAAGCCCCGATTGTTGTTTTGAACCGTCACCAAAAATGGTTTCCATCTTAATTCCGTTGTCCATCATCATAAAGCTCCCAGCTTCCGCGACTACAATTTCCTGTGGATCGAGTTCAATTTCCACATATTGCATTTCTTCACCATAAATTTTATAGTCTATTTCGTGTGCCTGCATTGTTTTGCTGTTTTTAAAGTTTGGTAATTAGTAAAGCATTTTTCAAAAAGTTACATCAATTAATATTCTATCTTTCCGATATGCCGCATAACTCTCATTATTTTTTCTTTTCTTCCACTTATATATGAGGAAGAGTTTGAGGCTTTGAATTTTCTTGGATTTGGTAAAATTGCGGCTATTCCGGCGGCTTCTTTTGCAGTTAAATCAATTGCTTTTTTACTATACCAATGTCGTGCTGCTTCCTGCGCACCATAAACACCGTTGCCCATTTCTATGCTGTTAAGGTAAACTTCCATGATGCGTTCCTTGCCCCAAATTAATTCTATCAAAACCGTAAAATAAGCTTCTAATCCTTTACGCAAATAACTTCGTCCCTGCCATAGGAAAACATTTTTTGCGGTTTGCTGTGAAATAGTGCTTCCGCCTTTTAATCGTTTACCTTTGCTGTTACTTTTAAACGCTTTTTGCATCGCCTTAAAATCGAAGCCATGGTGTTTTAAAAAATTTCCGTCTTCACTGGCAATCACCGCTTTCGGAAGGTTGGGAGAAATCTCTTCCAGAGGAACCCATTTATGGCTGAAGGTAGCATCGCCCTCATTATCTAACTTAAATTCGATAATCCTTGTAATCATTAAAGGTGTAAATGGAATTGGAACCCATTTAAAAATAATTACCGATAAAACAGAAAGCCCGAAGAACCAAAGCATGGCTTTCCAAATCCAGCGAAAAAATTTTTTTATCATAGTTTATTTTACTAAATCTGCTAATTCCTGTCCTATCAGACTGCCAATGGCAACACCCATTCCGCCTAATCTTACACCACAATAGACATGTTCAGCCATTTGCTCGACTATTGGTTTTTTGGTCAAGCCCAATCCCATAATTCCGCTCCAGCGATGAGCGATTTTATATTTGGTGTTTGGTAAAATTACTTCTTTTAACAATTGTTCCAGCCTGTTTTGGATTAATTCTGTCAATCCTAATTCTGTTGTGGTTTCTTCTTCAAACGCAAGGTTTCTCCCGCCGCCGAATAAAATCCTATCGTCAATATTCCGGAAATAATAATAGCCTTTATCCAGATGAAACGTTCCTTTGATGTCAAGATTCGGAATTGGTTCCGTTATCAAGACCTGCGCTCTTGCCGGCTTTACCTGGTTATGGGTAAGTTCGCCTGCAAATCCATTGGTTGTAAACAATAATTTTTTGGTCGAAAAACTAAAGTCCGCTAGAGCAACCTCAACACTCTCATTTTTTTCCTGATATGAAGTAACCTCAACCTGATTCAAAATCATAATATCATTTGCAATTGCTTTCTGAAGCAGGGCATTCATCATTTTTCCGGTATCAATCTGTGCTTCAAACGGATTGAAAATAAGATAATCCTGAATTCCCTGAAAAGCAAAACGGTCGACTTCTTTAGCGAATACTTCATTCCTGAATAGCGGCTTCAATAATTCATTTATAAAAGGAAGCTTTTGCAGGCATTCATTATAAGTGCTATCGTCATCCTTCAGAAACAGCTCATATCCACCATAAGGTTTAAAATCGATTGCATTATCACCAAGGTTTTTGCGAAGCAACTGCAGGCCGTTCCAGCGTTTTTGAATTAGTTGAAGAACTTCTTCCTCGCTATGTGATTTTAAATCATCTATTATTTCCGAAAGGCTTCCAAAACAGGCAAAACCTGCATTTTTTGTACTGGCACCCTGAGGCAGCATTCCTTTTTCTAAGATCAATATCTTACTTTCAGGAAACTTTTCGCGAAGGGCGAGTCCGCAATGAAGTCCTACAATACCGCTTCCAACTATAGTAAAATCAACGTTTGTAAACCAATTTTTGAGTTCCCAATAGCTAAGATCCATTCGTTATTTTTTTCTAAAAATACTTTTTTCAGCTAAATCTATAAGCAAAAGCTTTAAAATTTATCATTTTCGTATGAATTTTTCTCATTCTTTAACCATAAATAAGTGATTGATAGTGTAGTTTGTCGATTTGTTAATAGTTTTATTAAATATTTAAATCATTTATAGAAATTAATTTTATTTTTGGTGCACTATAGAATAACCAAACCTAAATTAATTATGAAACGTAAACTACTTATTGTTGCTTTATTGGCAACTGCAAGTGTTACTTTTGCCCAAAACAAAAGCAACATGTGGAGTAACACCACAAAAAAAGCCAACATGGTGGCGCTTGAACCTAGGATGCGCCTTCCTGAAAACCACCTCTTCAATTTAAACCTTTCAACATTAAAGAGCAGTTTGAGCAATGCTTCAGAGAGAACGGCTAACACAAAATCAAATACGGTTTTAGCTATTCCGAATGCAGATGGGGTTTTAGAAAATTACCGCGTTTATGAAAACTCAAACATGGATCCTGCCTTAGCTTCAAGATATCCGGAAATTAAGTCCTACATTGGAATTGGAATTGACAATCCGGCTGCAACGGCTTATTTCAGTGTTTCACCATTAGGTTTCAAATCGATGGTACTTGCTCCTGATAAATCTGCCGTTTTTATTGAGCCAATTTCTGCTGATCTGGGAACCTATACTGTTTACAGAAAAGCTGACAGAGCACAATCGCTTACTCCGTTTGAATGTAGTGTTGTAGATAATGCTGCTCCTCAGTTACAAAATTTAACAGCAAGACCAAACGCAGATGACGGTTTGTTGCGTACTTATAGATTAGCAATGTCCTGTACAGGCGAATATGCTGTTTATTTTGGAGGTACAAAAGCATTAGCTTTAGCTGCTATCAACAATTCACTCACAAGATGTAATGGTGTTTTTGAAAAAGACTTTGGTGTTCATTTGAATCTTATTGCCAATACTGATGCCGTTATTTATACGAATGCATCTACGGACCCTTATTCGGCTGCTTCAGGTATGTCGAGCTGGAATTCACAATTGCAATCAACTCTAACTTCGGTTATTGGTGAAGCTAATTATGATATCGGACACTTATTCGGAGCGTCTGGTGGTGGTGGAAATGCAGGCTGCATTGGTTGTATTTGTACTAACGGATCAAAAGGAAGTGGTATTACATCTCCAGCTGACGGTATTCCGTCAGGCGATAATTTTGACATTGATTATGTTGCTCACGAAATGGGCCACCAAATGGGAGCAAACCATACCTTTACTCATAGTAATGAAGGAACCGGTGTTCAGGTTGAGCCAGGTTCAGGTTCAACAATTATGGGATATGCCGGAATTACATCACTAGATGTTCAGCCACATTCTGACGCTTATTTTCATGCCGTTAGTATTCAACAAGTAACAAATAATCTTAAATCAAAAACCTGTTCTGTAAATATTTCTACAGGAAATACCGCACCAACGGTTAATGCTGGTTTGGATTATACAATCCCAAAAAGCACTCCGTTCATGTTAACAGCAACCGGATCTGATGCTAATGGAGATGCTCTCACTTACAATTGGGAACAAATGGATTCTCAAACTACATCAGCAGCTCCAAGTGCTACCAAAACAACAGGAGTAGATTTCAGATCATATAATTCAACTACATCTCCTACGAGATATTTCCCTAGAATGGCTACTGTTTTAACTGGCGGAACAACTACAGCAGGTAGTGAAATTACTGTTGAAGCTTTGCCTTCTGTGGCAAGAACGTTAAACTTTAGGGTTACTGCCCGTGACAATAGAGCTGGTGGTCCTGCGAATAATAGTGATGACATGATCGTTACTGTTAATGCCACTGCCGGTCCATTTAGTGTAACTGCTCCAAATACAGCTGTTTCTTATGTTGGTGGAAGTTCTCAAACGATAACATGGGCTGTGGCTGGTACAACAGCTAATGGTGTAAACTGCGCTAATGTTGATATTTTATTATCAACCGACGGAGGAAACACTTGGTCAACCTTATTAGCGGCTACTCCAAATGATGGAACAGAAGCTGTTACAATTCCAAATACTCCGGGTACAACCAACAGGATTATGGTAAAAGGAACAAATCATATTTTCTTTGATGTTTCAAATACTAACTTTACAATTACTGCAGGTTCTACAGATACTGTAGCTCCAACAGCACCAACATTATCAGCTTCAAACACTACTATAACAACAACTGATTTATCATGGTCTG
>DBIH01000053.1:6010-7385 GCA_002296885.1 Flavobacterium sp. UBA807
CCACTAACTTATCATGGTCTGGTGCTACAGATAACGTAGCCGTTACTGGTTATGATGTTTATAAAGATGGTGTTTTATTAGGTTCTACAACATCAACTACTTACGCAGTAACTGGATTGACAAATTCAACAACATACTCATTTACTGTAAAAGCTAAAGATGCAGCCGGAAATGTTTCTGCTGCAAGCAACGCCGTAAGCGTAACCACATTAGCTCCGGCTCCTGATACTACAGCCCCAACAGCTCCAACATTATCAGCTTCAGGAACTACATTAACTTCTACAGTTTTAACATGGTCTGGTGCTACTGATAACGTAGCGGTTACCGGTTATGACATCTATAAAGATGGTGTTTTATTGACAAGCGTTAGTGCTTCACCTTACACTGTTTCAGGATTGTCTTCTTCCACAACTTATGCATTTACTGTGAGAGCAAAAGACGCTGCAGGAAACGTATCTGTTGATAGTAATACTGCTTCAGTAACCACTTTAACTCCTGATACTACAGCACCAACTGCGCCAACATTATCAGCTTCGGGAACTACAGCTACAACAACTACTCTTTCATGGTCTGGCGCAACAGATAATGTTGCCGTAACCGGATATGATGTGTATAAAGGAGGTGTTTTCTTAGCTTCTACTACAACTACTTCTTATGCAGTAACTGGATTAACTGCTTCAACAGCCTATACATTTACTGTTAGGGCCAAAGATGCTGCCGGAAATGTTTCTGCAGACAGTAATACTGTTAGCGTTACTACCCTTACAGTTACGGTTACTTATTGTACCTCTACATCAAGTATTACAACTGATGAAAGAATTGGAAAGGTTGTTTTCGGAACCATCAGCAATACATCAACGGGAACTGCCGGATATGAAAACTTTACAGCTCTTTCAACAAATGTTGTCAGAGGTACTGCATATACCATTACAATAACTCCTACCTGGACAAGTACAGTATATAAAGAAGGATATGCTGTTTGGATTGATTACAACGGTAATGGGGTGTTTACCGATGCCGGAGAGAAGGTGTGGACAAAAACAGCTTCAACTACAACGCCGGTAAGCGGAACATTTACTATCCCAGCCTCTGCGACTTTAGGAGCGACAAGAATGAGAGTTCAGATGGATTACAATGCTGTTCCAACTTCTTCTTGTCAGTCATTCACTTATGGTCAGGTAGAAGATTATACAATCAACATTACTTCAACGGCCAGACCTGATGAGACAAATGTTGCCAGAATTTCATTCAATTTGTATCCAAACCCTGTGAAAGGCGATATTTTAAACATTTCTAATTTGGAATCTCCATCAACATACAGAATTTACAATATGATGGGTCAGGAATTGGCAAATGGTAAAATAGAAAACGACAG
>DBIH01000030.1 GCA_002296885.1 Flavobacterium sp. UBA807
AGTAAAGAACAACATGGAATTGTAAACCAAAGAAGCCAAACTTGTCGCCATTGCAGCGCCTATAAGTCCCTGAGATGGAATGAGAATCATTTGAAGAGCCAATACAAGGATTGCGAGAATGATCAAAAAGACTGCACCATAGCGGTATTTTTCGGAATTGAAAAGAATCGATCCATTGAGTCCACTCGCCATATTGAACAATGTGCCAACACTGATGATCCATACAACCCACTCTCCTTCCTGGTAACCTTCCGGCAGGAAAAGTAACAGCGAATGAATGTTGATGTTGATATTTAAAAACAGAAAACCTCCTAATAAAAACATGTAGAGAGAAGATTTGTGATAGATTTCATGGATTTGTTTATGATCATTTTCCGACCAGGCAAAAGAAATTTTCGCGGCGGCAATTTTATCAAAGGCATTGAGAGGCGCTTCGATGACTGTAGGAATGAAAGCTGCTATGGTATAGATGCCGACAAACGATAAAGGCATATATTTCCCGATCATAATAGAATCAAAATATTTCAAACCTATAGAAGCAACACTTGCAAACCAAAGCAGCATGCCAAACCGGATCATCTCAAACATTTTCTTTTCTCTGAAAATTTTCCAGTCGATTTTAAATCCGGGCTTCTCAAAACTAAAGATGTATGCAATGATTCCGATCAATTGGATTGCATAGACTCCTACAAATAGCAAGATAAATGTATTGAGATCTACCCATTTCAAAAAGTAAATTGAAACCACGCCAATGGTGAGCAATCTGACAACAACATCATTTAAAAAAGCCGGTATGGTTGACTTATAATTGGCGTTGCAGTAAACCGACAATACAGCAATAAAAGAATTAAAAAAGATAAGCGGGAATACCCAGTCAAAATATTCCACAAACAGGGGCGACTCTTTTCTGTATTGATTCAGAAAAAAATCTTTGAATATCCACAAGATCGCGGCTGAAAACAGGAAACCAATCAGCGGAAAAAGATTCATGAAAGCAAAAAATCCATGATGTCTTTTCTCCCCATCTTTAAACAACGGAAAAAATTTCACTGTCGCATTGCCAATCCCGAGAGGAACGAACATAGCGACGAGGAGAGAAAATGAATAAAGAATTCGGGTTAGTCCGAGTTCTTCTTTGGTCAGGAAATGAGGCTGAATTAAAATCAGGTTGACGAAACCGATGAAAATCCCCAGGTAACCGGTAATAGTATTTTTAATTCCCTGACGTTTAATTACGCCCATTTGGATGTGTTTAACAACAAATTAATTATTTGCAATCCACCTTTGATACCATTGTTGAAAAATAAACAGGAACCATACTTTTTCGAAATTTATTTGTTCACCATTCAGATACGCATCCCTGATTTTTTTTGCTGAATTAATATGAATCAAACCCGATTGAGCTAATGCCTGATCATTCATACTACTCATGAAAAGATCTTTTAAGGTATTATTCATCCAATCTTTCAATGGAATACCAAATCCCATTTTCGGGCGATCCATTATTGATTCAGGAATATATTTATGTACAATTGCTTTAAGCAAAATTTTTTGATTCGTTCCTTTTAATTTATATTCGGAAGGCATTTTCGCAATCAGCTCCAAAATACGATGATCCAGAAAGGGTTCTCTTCCCTCAAGGCTTGTTGACATTGTTGCCCGGTCCACCTTTTGAAGAATATCATCACATAAATAAGTTTTGTATTCAGCTAGTAGAATTCTGGATAACAATTCCATTTTATGTTTCGACATGTCATCCTCAATTTCATTCCGAATCCCAACTTCAGAAGACAATGCCAACAAATGTTTTATTTCGTTAGAACTAAAAGTAAGATTGATGATTTTAAATTGTTTCGCAGTATCATTTTGCAAAAACATTTCTTTCAACTTAGATTGTTGATCACCTTTTGTAAATGATGGATTTCGATTTGGAATCAAAATTCCGAGCAACGAAGAAAGAGATGATGGTATTGTATTTCTTTTGGATAAGTAACTTAAACTTTTTAAATGCCGGGGATAGCCTGCGAAAAGTTCATCTCCACCATCCGCACTAAGAGCTACAGTTACATGTTTCCGGGCAGCCCGGCTTACTAACGTTGTAGGAACAGCAGAAGAATCCCCAAACGGCTCATCATAAATTTCAGGAAGCTGAGGCACAATTTCCATCGCCTCTTTGAAAGTGCAGATGTGCTCGTGATGGTCGGTTCCAAGGTAGTCTGCTACTTTGCGGGCATGTGTCGCTTCATTGTACTTCTCATCTTCAAAACCAATTGTGAAGGTTTTGATTTTTGATGTACTGTTTTTTTGCAGAATGGCGGTCACACATGAACTATCGTAACCTCCGGATAAAAACACACCAACCGGAACATCGGCTATCATTCTGTACTGAAATGCGGAAAGCAACAAGTCCTCAGTGCTTTTAACAGCTTCATTAAAACTGATTTCCAATTTTGGTTGCAGATATGCATTCGCGGCATCCCAATATTTTCTGCGTTGAATCTGTTTTGATTTTAAATCAATTTCCAGAATGTGTCCGGGTAATAATTTGCTTGCATTTTTAAATATCGATAGAGGAGCCGGCACATAGCCAAACTGGAAAAATGCCGATAAAGCTTCCGGATCTATTTCCTTTTTGAAATCACCATGTTCATGAAAGCACTTTAATTCAGAAGCAAACAACAGTCTGGTATCATCCCAATAATAGTACAAAGGCTTTACTCCTGCCCTGTCTCTGATCAGAATAAGTTTTTCCTTTTGCTGATCATATAAAGCAATGGCAAACATGCCTATGAACTTATCTACACATGACAATCCCCATTGTTGATACGCCTTAAGAATTACTTCAGTATCCGAATGAGAAACAAACCGGTGCTGCAAACTTTCAAGCTCTCTTTTTATTTCCTGAAAATTGTAGATCTCCCCGTTGAATACAATCCAGCTTTTCGTATCCGGATTTTGCATGGGCTGATGACCTGATGGACTCAGATCAATAATCGCCAATCGGCGGAAACCAAGACCCAGTTTGCAAGTGTTAGTTTCAAACAACTCAGTACCAACATCATCCGGTCCCCGATGAACGATTACACGGGTCATTTGCACCAGCTGTTCCAGGGTGCTTTTCTTTGAAAAATCGACAAAACCGGTGATTCCACACATAGTTTGGATTGCAAATCTAACCAAAAATGATTGGGAATTGGCTGTTCCATATTCTTGATAATTGGTTAATTTCACGCCCTCAAGAATCCATGATCAACTTCATTTCTCCTTCAACCGGTGAACCTTTGACTCTCTCCGGCAATTCTCTGGTTTCATCGAAAGGTGATGCATTTCCCATAGTTGGTGATATTCCGCGATTTGTTCCGCAGGACAATTACGCGTCGGCCTTTGGTCTGCAATGGAAAATTTTTTCCAAAACACAACTCGACAGTTACAGTGGTTTATCCATCACGAAAGAAAGACTGGAGCGATGTCTTGGTTTTCCTCTGAGTGAGTTAAAATCGAAAACTTTGCTGGAGGTCGGATGCGGTGCAGGCAGGTTCACAGAGCTTTTCGTTCAATCCGGAGCATTGGTGCATTCGGTCGATTTGAGTCAGGCTGTTGAAGTAAACAAAGCAAATATCGGGAACGCGCCCAACTACTCCATTGCACAGGCAAGTGTATATGACCTCCCATTTCCTGACAATTCTTTTGATGTGGTTGTATGTCTGGGAGTGATCCAGCATACTCCGGATTCTGAAAAGACGATTGAATCATTGTGGGCCAAAGTAAAACCCGGAGGTCTGCTGGTGATAGATCATTATCGCTGGAGGCTCGCTTATTATTCCACACTAAAACCTTTGTACCGGCAATTCATGAGAAAGATGAAACCGGAACGTTCGAAAAAAATAAATGACAGATTGGTTGGTTTCTTCTTCCCTTTACACTGGAGATTCAGGAATATGAAACCATTGTGGTGGCTGGTACATCGTGTATCTCCATTAATAGAATATATCCATGAATTTCCGGAGAAAGATTATCAGTTTCACTACGAATGGAGTCGTCTCGATTCTTATGATTCGTTGACTGACTATTACAAACATCTACGCACACCTGCACAGATTCGCGCGAAATTGGAAAAGTTGCATGCGAAAAATATCTGGGTGAACATAGGTGGAAACGGTGTGGAAGCCAGGGGCGAAAAATAATTGTAAACATGCAAACTGAAGATAAAGCAGGAGAAAAATATTGGACAAAGGTTTGGGAAGAAACTCCTATGCCCGATTCATTCGATTTTACAAGCAAGAATATCAACCACTATCCTAATGCACTTTTTCACAACTTGTTTGAAACAATTTTAAAAGATAAAAAAGGCTCCAATATTAAATTATTAGAAATAGGTTGTGGTAACTCAGTCTTTCTAAGTTACTTCTCAAAAAATTATGGATACGAAGTTTATGGCATAGATTATTCAGCTGTTGGCTGCGAACAAACGCGAAAGATTTTAATAAGAGATGGGTTAATTGGAACCATTGTTCAGGCAGATGCATTTGCTCCACCCGCAGAGTTATTAGGTAAATTCGATGTGGTATGTAGTTTTGGTGTGGTTGAACATTTTGAAAATACGAGTGAGACAATATATGCCTTTTCTAAATTCTTAAAACCTGGTGGAATATTGATCACATCCATACCAAATCTTGCAGGTGGCACAGGAATCCTTCAAAAATATTTTAATAAACCAGTATATGATATCCATGTCCCCATGGACAAAACGCAATTAAATGATGCGATCTCAAGAGCAGGACTTCTCCTTACTTTTAGTACGTACTTTCTTCCGATAAGTTTTGCTGTAACTTTGGAAGGAATCGACGGAAAAAAAATCCCCGGCTTCAGAATTAAAAAATTTATACTAATTATTATCCGAACGATTTCAAAACTAATTTGGTTAATCGAACGATCTATTCATCCGCTTCCTGCAAAAAAATTGTTTTCAGGAGGCATCATGACTGCTGCAATCAAAAACTGATTTGTTTTGGCTAAAGAAAAACTACTTTTTTTTTATATTGGAAAATCAACTTTTGTTAAAAAAGACATAGAAATTTTTACATCTAATTTTGATGTAAAATGCTACGATTTCAAATTTGAAAGGAAATGGAAAACTCCCTTTCAGATGCTTCACCAGCTTTTTTTTATCTTAATTGAAATCAGAAGGACAAAAATTATTGTCTGCCAATTATCCGGATATCACGCTTTTTTCCCTGCTTTGATTGGAAAACTGGCAAATGTGCCCTCTATTATTATTGCAGCAGGAACGGATTGTCATTCATTTCCTGAAATTCATTATGGTAATTTTCAGAAAAAGATACTTTCATTTTTTACAAAATGTTCATTTGTTTTATGCACTCATATTTCACCAAAACATCAGACACTTTGGGAATCGGACTACACTTATGACAATGTACTATACAAAAAGCAAGGAATTAAATCTTTCATTCCGAACCTGAAAGATAAATTTACTGTCATCACAAATGGATTTGAAAGTGCAGCTACTCCGACAGATCCAAAAAAAATAAAAAAAACATTTGTGACAGCAGCCGGGTTACTTCAGTTTGAGTATCAGCGCAAACTCAAAGGCATTGATTTAATTCTTGATGTTGCTCCTAAATTGCCAGACTATACTTTTCATATTGTTGGGGCCGGGAAACACACAGGCATCAAATCACCTTCTAAGAATGTTGTATTACATCCACCTTTATCTCTTTCCGAATTAACTCACTTAATGTCAATTTCAGAGTACTATCTACAATTAAGTATGGCAGAGGGTTTTCCTAATTCTTTATGCGAAGCTATGATCTGTGAATGTATTCCTATTGGGGCAAACGTTTTTTCAATTCCTGAAATAATTGGAAACACGGGCTTTATATTGAGTAGAAGAGATAGTGTATTACTATATAACATGCTCCGTTCGCTTCCTGCAGAGATTAATATTGATTCAGGTCGAAAAGCGAGAAACAGGATTTTGAATTTGTATTCTCTCGAAAAAAGAAAGAACAGTCTACTCAATCTCTTGAATAAATTGAAAAAGAAGTGAAAAAATGTTTAAATTAACCTAAGACTGAAATTCAGATCGATAATAGAAATTCAATTCATCAAGAATAATTATTCTCAATCATATTTAATTTCGATATTGATTTATAAATTTTATTCATTCTTACTTTACTTTCAGAAAATTACCATCTATAATTTCACCATCCTTGGTGACAACTTCTATGAAGTAAAATCCATTTTTTAGTCTTGAAATATCCAACTTTGTTTGACTTCCCAATTCATATAATTTAATCAATGTACCGGAACTATTGTAAACTCTTGCAAAGGATAACTGTTTTATACGGGAATCACATTCTATATTAATGAAATCCTGAGCAGGATTGGGTAATATTGACAGAACAGGATTTTTCACTGAACCTATTCGAAGCGTAAGTCCGTCTGCCAATTTCCAAAAATCAGAAATTTGTGTTGATGTATTAATGGTAAAATTGTTGTTACCACCGCCTCCAATATAAATATCATTCGAAAGAGCAAATCCTCCGGCATATCCTCTAGGTAATCCCGGAAAAGTTCCCAGTAATCTCCAATTATCATTCTGAGGATTGTATTGATACACTAAATTCATCGGGTTATGTTCTATATCCTGGTATTGATAATAATATCCACATAAAACATAAGCATCAGTGTTAGACACGCAACAAGTAGGTGCATCTAATGAAGGCAATGGGAAATCTGCCTTTCTTGTCCATGAATTTGCAATTGGATCATATTCATATAGATCATTATAATTTGGTAGCGAATTTGTGGCACATCCCATCCCTATGTATCCAAATCCCCCTACGCTAAATCCTGCGGCAGTATTTCTTTCACTTCCGGCAAAGTCAGACTTTTGAGTCCATGTATTTAGGACCGGATCAAATTCATAAAAATCATCAAAACTAACTCCCCCATTATAACCAGTACCTACATAACCTTTTCCGTTAATAGAAAACCCGGCGGCATTTTGTCTTTCAATACCAGGGAAATGTGATTTTTGGATCCATGAATTG
>DBIH01000165.1 GCA_002296885.1 Flavobacterium sp. UBA807
CCATGTGAGTTATGTGCCGTATCGCAAATGATTTTTGGATTTTCTCCTAATTGCTGCCATCTGCCTTGCAGACCTGTATTTTTAATTACATTTAGAAAACCATTTTTAATGTGGTTTTCTGTTATGATAAATTGATTTTGTTCTTGTAAAACTTTTATCGTCTGCACCACAGTTTTCTTATTCTGAATTTGATAATCGCCAATCAGAGCTGATGGATAAGTTTCATCAATCAAATCGGAAGCAAAGTAGATTTCAGAATTCGTTTCTTTTGCCTTATTCAAAAAAACAGGCTTGGTTTCAGCAACATATTCACCAATCACTACCGGAATATTTGGTTTAATGATCCCGGCTTTTTCAAAAGCAATAGCATCTAAAGTATTCCCTAAAAACTGTGTATGGTCCAATCCAATGTTGGTAATAACAGAGACAAGCGGTGTAATGATATTGGTAGAATCCAATCGACCGCCCATGCCGACTTCAATAATGTTGATATCCGTTTTTTGGCTGGCGAAATATTCGAATGCCAATCCAACAGTCATTTCAAAAAAACTCAACTGGTTGGCTTCAAAAAAAGCTTTGTTTTTATTTATGAAATCTACAACGTATTGTTCGGAAATAAATTTTCCATTTATGGCAATTCTTTCACGGTAATCCTTTAAATGTGGTGAAGTATACAATCCGACTTTATAGCCTGCTTCCTGTAAAACCGATGCCAACAAATGCGAAGTCGAACCTTTTCCGTTGGTTCCGGCTACATGAATGCATTTGAGTTGCTTTTCCGGATTCCCTAAATGACTGGCTAACAAAACGGTATTGGTAATGTCCTTTCTATATGCCGTTGCACCTTGTGTTTGGTACATCGGCAATTTGTTAAACATCCAATCCAGCGTTTCTTTGTAGTTCATAATTTTGGGAAAAATTTTGGCGGTATGTATACTTTTATACGTTTTTTTTCGTTTATATTGTGAGCGTGTATAATAAATGCAAAATTGAAATTATTTTCAGAATTAATAGAAAAAAATTAGATAAATATGATAAGTACTTTTTTACAGTTACAAACCGACACTTTGGCTCAAACCCTTCCCGCAGTTGATAAAGCTGCTTCAGCAGCAACAAATGAAGTTTCTGTTTTAGGATTTATTTTTAAAGGTGGTTTATTCCTAATTCCAATTGCAATTTTACTGTTCTATACACTGTATTTAATTTTTGAACGCTATTTATACATTCATAAAGCAGCGAAAATTGATGAGCATTTAATGAAAGACATCCGCAATCATTTGAATAACGCAAATATTGACCTAGCTGTTAATTCGGCAGAAAGAGCTGGTAATGCTCAAGGAACAATCATCAAGGAAGGTGTACTTACTATTGGAAGACATATTGGAGAAATCGAAGGTAACATGGAGCGTGCAGCCAATATTGAAATTGGTTATATGGAAAAGAAATTAGGTCAGCTTGGTTTGATTGCCGGTATTGCACCAACACTGGGTTTTATCGGAACGATTTCGGGAGTTATTAAAATTTTCTACGCTATTTCGGTAACAGAAGATATCAGTATCGGAAATATCTCAGGCGGGCTATACGAAAAAATGATTAGTAGCGGTGCCGGTCTTATCGTAGGTATTATTGCTTATAGTGCCTACCATTTATTTAATGGAAAAATCGACAGTTTTGCATTAGCTATCCAAAGACAAGTATTAGAATTTGTAAACATCATTCAGAGACCTCATGGCAATAAAGCGAAATAAACGATTTCATGCAGAAGTCGCCACTTCATCTTTGAGCGACATTATGTTTTTCTTATTGTTGTTTTTCCTAATCATATCAACTTTGGCAAATCCAAACGTTATCCGCATGACGTTGCCAAAATCGAAAACAAATGAAAAGACAAACAAGCAGCATATAACGTTATCGGTTACCGAAGAGAAAAGGTATTTTATAGATAAGGAAGAAGTGCTTTTGGATCAATTGGAAGCCAGGTTATTGCAATTAATGGACCCTGCCAAAGATCAAACGGTTATTATCAGGATTCCGGCCACATTGCAGGTACAGGATTTAGTTGATGTATTGCAGATTGGAGTTAGAAATAAGCTTAAATTTGTAATCGCTACGAGTCCAAAATAAATAAATTTAAAAATTTAGTATATGAAAATAAAAGCACTTTTATTGATGGCATTCATATCGGCATCAACCTTTGCACAAGACACCGAATTTAAATTTTCAAAAGACGGGCTGACTGATTTTATTGTTGTTACTTATGATGGTTCGGCAAAAGATACCTACAACAGAGCGTTGGCCTGGGTAAAAGACAACAGTAAAAAGGGATTCGTTATTACTTCTTCTGTAGAAAATGAGAAAATGACTATTCAGGGAACTAAAGAGAATTTCCTTTGCAGTAAAGCAGGTGGGACAACCGTTTGTACTTTAGGAACTTTTACGATTGAGCTTACTTTTAAAGACGGAAAATTTAAGTTTGAAGCTGTTGGGCTGAATGAAAAGCCAAATAATGGTGGAGCGGTTGTAGTTCACGACTTGAATAATTTTGCAGAATACTATAATCCTGACGGAAGTCTGAAAAAGTATAAGGATGAAGTTCCTGCAGCTTATGAATCGCTTTTTAACGGACTAAGTAAGAATTTAGTTGAGTTTATGGATAAAAAGAAGAAAGCGGAAAACTGGTAAGCTTCTTAAAATAATACAAATAAAAAATCCCAATTGTGAAATTGGGATTTTTTTATGTTTAGTTCAAACTAAAAGTATAGATTATTTTTCCAACTTGTGTTTCCGGAGCATTCGCATCGGGTTGCCATTTGGTACTCATCGCGGCTATTTTAGCCTGATCTAATAAACATTTTGCAGTGTTGGTTGTTCCCTGAACTCCGGGAGTAACACTAACTGTATTTCCATTTCGGTCAACAGTAACCTGAACAGCTACTCTTCCTTGTTCCTGGCAAGTGTAGTTTGGTTGTGGTTTACTTAATGCTTTTCTGTTTCCCAAAGAATAACCGGTACCACTTCCGTTTCCTCCACCATTGCCGCTTCCGTTACCTGAGCCATTTCCCGAACCGCTTCCGGTTCCGTTCCCAGAACCATTCCCACCGCCACTTCCGGTACCACTTCCGTTACCATAATAACCGTTTGAGTTGAGGTTTCCGTTCGCACTTCCTTTATTTCCGCCTCGGGTATCATTACCGTCACCGCCTTTGTTTCCAAGAATGCTCGCTAAAGCATCGTTAGCATTTTTCGAAACCTTTGGTTTTTCCGGTACAGGTTTGATGTCTTTTTTAACCGGAACTGTTACCGGTTTTGTGTTTTCTTTTTTCGGAACTACAGCAGTATTATCATCGGTATTGTCATCTGAAATGATATCGTCGTCAGGAGTAACGGGTGCTGCAGTTGGTTTAACTTCGTCTTTTACATTCAGGACTTCGCTTTTGTAATTGTCGCCCAGACCGTAATCACTGTCGCCAAAATTCATCTCGATGCCGCCACCGCCACCGCCGCCCATCAATTTCATATTAGCCGGAGGCCAAAAACGCAATAGGAATAATAACAGCAATAAAAGTGCATAGGTAATAATCGTCAGGATTATCGATTTTCTTCTGTCGGAAAGCGATGAATCTAAAGTTCTATTTATGCCATAACGAACTGCATAGCTGAAAAGTTTACCACCACTCATAGATTTATTTTATTATGCTTTTACTTATAAAACGCTTAAAAATACAAATTATTGTGTTATGTAAATTGTAAAATTTGTTAAACCAATTGTTTTAGTGCTATTTCAAAAGCAGTAGCGCTGATATTGTTTTTGTCGGAATGTAAATTGTATGCTTTTTCCAAAGCACTTTTAATCGTTTCCGAAATGTCATAGAATATCGCTTCGTCCGTCATTTGAACTTTCGATTCCATGAAATAGGCGAACACTCGTGCCATTCCACAATTGGAAATAAAATCGGGAATCAAACTCACTTTACTGTCAGTTTCTTCCATGATGCTTCCGAAGAAAATTTCCTTATCTGCAAAAGGAACATTCGCACCACACGAAATTACCTCTAAACCGTGATTGATTAAATTATCGATTTGTTCTTTGGTTACCAAACGCGAAGCCGCACACGGAGCAAAAATATCAGCACCTAAATTCCAAATCTTTTCATTTATCTCAGCAAAAGGAATCATGTTTTGTGCAACCAGTTTGTTTCCATCTTTATTTAAGAACAATCTTTTAATTTCTTCAAAAGTGAAACCATCTTCGTTGATAATTCCACCGTCACGGTCAATGATTCCGATTACTTCTGCACCCATTTCCGCAAGATAGAAAGCGGCTGCAGAGCCAACATTTCCGAATCCTTGAACAATAGCTTTTTTTCCCTGAACATCACCACCATAAATATGATAATAGTGACGAACCGCTTCGGCAACGCCATAACCGGTAATCATATCGGCAACGGTGTATTTGCGCAATACGTCTGGTGAAAATTTCGGATTTTCTATAACCTTGATAACGCCTTGTCGCAATTGTCCGATGCGGTTTATTTTATCGGCTTCGGTTGGCTTAAAATGTCCGTTGAAAACACCTTCCTGCGGATGCCACACACCACATTCTTCGGTGAATGGAATTACTTCGTGGATTTCGTCAACATTCAAATCGCCACCGGTTCCGTAATAACTTTTCAATAGAGGAGAAACGGCTTTATACCAACGTTGTAAAACTCCTTTTTTACGCGGGTCGTTCGGGTC
>DBIH01000137.1 GCA_002296885.1 Flavobacterium sp. UBA807
AATGGAACATCAGGATCTGCCCCGGTAAGTGCAGGAATTTATATCAGCAATGTTGGTACTAACGCCAATAATTTATTCCAGTTGAATGATATCCATGATGCTGTTTCTGGTACTACAGGAAATCCAAGGTATGGTATTTATGCAGAGAACAATACTGCTACAGTGCTTCAAATCAAAGACAACAATATTTACAACATTTACAGTAAAGCAATCCAACTGGGTGTCTCTTCTATTGGAGATGGTCAGGTAATTACAGGCAACAGTATCTACAGTACCGGAGCCGGAACAACAATAAATGCTTTTACAGGTATTGAATTGTTAAGTTCTTCAACATCAGGACATACCATTACCGGAAACTACATAGGTGGAACTGCTCCTTTGGGAGGCGTGGCCAATACTCCTTGGACTTCGAGCGTTTGGTTAAACTTCAATGGTATTAATGTAGCCAGCGGTACAACTACACAATCAACTATCTCAAATAATGTTATTAGAAATTTAAATTGTTCTATAACTACTGCTGTGACTTTTGTTGGGATAGGATTCACAGGTAAAGTTTTATGCTCAGGAAATACAATTGGCGGTAACACATATGGAATAACCTTGAACGGACCTACAGCCAATACAAATTCCAGTAATTATGGAATTATTGCCAATTCGGGAGGCACAGCAACATCAGCGACGATAGATGGTAATACTATTAGTTATATTACTCATTATACCTCTTCTGTTAGCGCTACCCGATTACATGCGATAAATGTATCCTCAATTACCGGATCGACCATTACCGTTTCAAATAACATTATTGATAATCTTACTTCAAACATGAAGAGCAGTACTGGAAATGCCTATGCAACAACTTCGGGCGCCAATGCAGGTTCTAATGTCATCGGAATAATTACAATTACAGCAGTTTTAACAACAGATATAAATACAAATACGATTTCAAACCTATCCAATACCGGAGTTAATGGCTCACAAACGCCAAGTGTACTTGGAATCGCAATAGACGGTTCCGGTACGAATTCAGTCTTTAGAAATAAAATATATAACTTGAGTAATCAGTCTCCGGGAAGTGCTGCAAATGCTGCCAGTATCATAGGAATACGATTGTATTCAGGATCAAATACCGTAGCCAATAACATGATTACGATAACCAATAGCAGTAGTGCTACCGGTAATGCTAATATCACGAATGCATCAAGAATAGTCGGTATATGGGATAATGCTACTACAAGTACAATTCATTTTAACAGTATTGTTATTGGAGGCTCTCAAAGTGCTTTTGGTTCTACTGGAATATGTTCGGCAGCTTATGCATGCCTTTTTAGTGCAACGTCAAGAAGTTTTTTGAATAATATTTTAATCAATACCAGAACAACTACAGCAGGAAGCCCAAGTGGTTCGAATTATCACTATGCTTTAGCAATTCCAACAACGGTTACCGCCTTTTCTTCAAATTATAATGATTTAGTCACAGGAGATTTGACAAAATTATGTTTGTATAATACCACTTCATACGCTATTGCCGCCTGGAATGGATTAGCAATCCCTTCAACTCCCGATTTGAATTCTCAGGCCATTACGCCAACATTTACAGATGTTGCCAATGGAGATTTGCATATTGTAACCGATTCCAATTGTACTTTTGATAATAAAGGAACCGCTGTTGCCACTACTTCTGATTTTGATGTTCCTTTGATAACGAGGGGAACTCCTCCTGATATAGGAGCTGACGAATTTACCAGTGATTTTAAATTAAACATTACTAATCCTTCTGTATTGAAATGCTCTGTAACCAGTGTTAATTTAACAGCTTCAGGAATTACATCAGGCGGTGCTGGTTCTACTACCGGAAGCACACTGACGTATTGGACTGATTCCGGAGCAACTTCTTCATTAGCTTCGCCTTCAGCTGTTACAGTCGAAGGAACTTATTACATTAAATCCGTTAAAGGAGCCTGTAGCAGTATTAAACCTGTAACCGTTTCCCGCCAGGGTACAACATGGGTTGGTGGTGCCTGGGTTGGATCAGGAGGATATCCAAATGGTACATTACCTGATAATGAAACTGCTGTTATCATTGATGATAACTATGACACATCGGTTAACGGAAGTTTTGAATCGTGCAGTTTAGTTGTTAATTCCCCTTTAACTTTGGGAACAGCCTGCACTTTGACTGTAAAACCAGGAGCCACAGATGATGGTTATGTAATGGCTAAAAATGATTTAACCGTTAACACTAATGGCTCTTTATTAATTGAAAACAAAGGTTCGCTAATAATGGAAAATGATAGTGGTGTGGTAACGAATAACGGGACAACACAGGTAAAAAGAACCACAACTCCGTTTGAACGATTTGACTATGTATATTGGTCAGCTCCTTTAAATGATACCCGAACATTATCAAATATTTTCAATGGTTGGCGTACCGATTATTCCTTTACCTTCAACACTCAAAATTTTGCAGATTTAAATGGCGATTCTTTTGATGATAATGGAGATGCCTGGACATTTGCAGGCCCAAGTGCTACGATGACAAAAGCCAAAGGTTATGCGATAATGACTCCAACAACCGGGCCATTTTCACCTTCAGCAACGCCTGTAACTGTAACTTTTACAGGAGCAGCTAATAATGGCGTCATTCCAATCAAGGAATACGAAAGTGCAAATGCCGGCAGTACAACAGATGATTATAACCTAATTGGAAATCCATATCCGTCGGCTATTTGGGCTAAAAAATTTATCATGGACAATGGCACTAATACTTCCGGAACACTTTATTTCTGGACACATGTAGCTGACGTTTCTATTTCGAATCCGGGGCCAAGTGCTTATAATTTTATCACTGCAGACTATGCTTTATATAATCTTTCCGGAGGTACTGCAAGCGGAACTGGAAGCACTATCCCGACAGGCTATATAGCATCGGGACAAGGGTTTTTTGTCGAAGCGCAGGCTAACAACGTGAATCTGCTATTCAATAATTCAATGCGTACGAGAAACGCCGGATACAGAAACGATGATTTTTTCCGTATGACAAGCCCTGAACCTCAAAGAGACCGACTTTGGTTAAATCTTCAAAATCCTGATGGATTATTCAGCCAGTTGCTGGTGGGCTATTTCCCTGAAACAACTCTGGGATTTGATTGGGCCTATGACGGAAGAGTAAATGCTTCTAACACTCAGGTAAGTTTTTATTCGCTTGCCGAAAATGAAAAATATAAAATCCAGGCCCGTCCTGTCTTTTCTGATACTGATGTTGTGCCTTTGGGGTATTTCAGTATTGCAAACGGACCATTCACAATTGGCCTTGGACCAAAAGAAGGCATTTTTGATACTGATCAAAACATCTATTTGGAAGATAAAGATTTGCACATCATTCACGATTTGAAACAATCACCATATACTTTTACTACTACTTACGGAAGGTATGAAAATAGATTTGTTCTTCGATATACAACGAATACTTTGGGTAACCCTGATTTAGGAAATATTGATAGTAGTGTAGTGATTACGGTCAATCATGGTCAAATGATAATTAAGTCTTCTATTGAAACCATTCAGGATGTAACGGTTTACGATATTTTGGGAAGACAGTTGTTTGAAGCCAAAGCTATCGAAAGCAATGATTTTGCAACATCTAATATTTCTAACAGCCAGCAAGCGCT
>DBIH01000063.1 GCA_002296885.1 Flavobacterium sp. UBA807
CTGACAAAACCCTACTATTACTGCTCACAAAATTAAATAAATCAAGATTTAATCCAATTGTTGTAATTCCGGTTGATGGTCCTTTAAGAGAAGAATTAGAACAAAGGAATATAAAAGTTATTATTGCTCCAGTTCTAAAAATATACCGCAAAATGTTTACTCCAAAAAACATTTTTTTGTTTTTTAAGCAAATAAAAAAAGGAGTAGCAACTCTTGATAAGCTTAATGATGAATATAATTTTGATATTGTATACTCTAATACTTTAGCAGTTTTACTCGGAATGTTTTATGCAAAAAAAAGAAAGATAAAACATATATGGCATGTTCATGAAATTATAGTTCATCCAAAGATAATTGCTTATATTTTTCCGAAGCTCTTAAATAAATATGCTGATGTTGTGGTTTGTAATTCAAAAGCAACTATGGATAATTTAATCTCAAGGCAAAAAAAATTGGCAATTAAAGCACAAGTAATCCACAACGGTTTAAAACCCTTAAATGACGATTATGTTAAAATTAGCAGAGAAGAGTTAGGATTTGAAAAGAACGATTTTATCATAACACTAATAGGCAGAATTAATAGGCTAAAAGGGCACAAATGGCTATTGAACACCTATATTGATAATTTTAAAAGTAATAAAAATATCAAGCTCTTATTTGTAGGATCACCTGTATTAGGGCAGGAATACTATCTTGAGGAAATAGAAGAAATAATAAAAGAAAAAAATTTAAATGAATTCGTAAAAATACTTGGATTCAAAAAAGACCTAAGACCCATTTTAAATCTCACAGATGTACTTGCAGTACCATCTACAGAAGCTGAATCTTTCGGATTAGTTGCTTTAGAAGCGATGCTTGCTAAAAAACCAGTTATTGGCTCTAATCACGGGGGGCTTACAGAGATAATTATTGACAACAAAACTGGCTTTTTGATTGAGCCTAATAATGAAAATGAACTTTCAAAAGCAATAGAAAGTTTAATAAAGAATAAGGATTTGAGAACTCAATTCGGACAGAATGGATATCAACGTGCTGTAGCAGAATTTTCAGTTGATAAATACATAAACAATTTTGAAAAATTGTTTGAAGAAATGGTTCCAAATAAAAACTAACTCTGCCTGAAATCTTTTTCAAAAGCTACATTTATTTCCTTATTTTTGCCCCCTGAAAAAGAATAAATTTCATGAAAATAGCCATATTAGGAACTCGTGGTGTGCCCAACTATTACGGAGGATTCGAGCAGTTTGCCGAATTCTTTTCGGTATATCTTGTTGAAAAAGGACACGAAGTTTATTGCTATAATTCTCATGATCATCCTTTTCAGGAAAAGACATTCCACGGTGTAAATATTATCCATCAACACGATCCGGAATATAAGCTGGGTACGTTCGGGCAGTTTATCTATGACTACAACTGTATCATGGACTCCAGAAAACGTGATTTCGACATCATTTTACAGCTTGGCTACACGAGCAATTCCATTTGGTATTTTTTATTACCAAAAAAATCAATCATTATCACTAATATGGACGGCTTGGAGTGGAAACGCACCAAATATTCCAAACCTGTACAGCAATTTTTAAAATTTGCCGAAAGACTGGCTGCCAATAGCAGCGATTTTCTGGTTTCAGATTCTTTGGGAATCCAAAAATTTCTTAAAGATAAGTATAAAAAAGAATCGACTTATATTGCATATGGAGCGTATCCCTTTTCAAATCCTAAGGAGGAATTCCTAAAGGAGTATGATGTAGAGAAAGGGAAATACAATATGATTATGGCGCGTTTTGAACCTGAAAACAACCTCGATATGGTTTTGGAAGGCGTTGCCATGAATGATGATAAAACACCAATTTTAGTGATAGGAAAGCACATGACTAAATATGGTGATTATTTGAAAAATAAATTCAAAGACCATTCAAATATTCGCTTTATGGGCGGAATTTATAATCTTGAACACCTGAATAATCTTCGTTATTTTTCTAATTTATATTTCCATGGGCATTCAGTTGGCGGAACAAACCCGTCACTGTTAGAAGCCATGGCTTCAAGAGCTTTGGTAATTGCACATAACAATGATTTTAACAAAGGGATTTTAAAAGAAAATGGATATTATTTTTCCAGCCCTAAGGAGGTAAAAAATATTCTGAATTCAATTAAAAAAAATGATAACTTGCAATTAGTTCAAAACAATTTTGACGCCATTGTAAATGAATTTAATTGGGAAAAAATAAATGGGGAATATTTACAACTCTTCAAAGAATGTTATTCAAAATCTGATAAAAGAAAACAAAGAGAATAGCTCTTTTATCCCAATACTTTTAGTTCTTGTTTCCATTCCGTTATCATTTGCAATAAACAATGTTGCGCTGGGAATTTTTTTGTTAGTAGCTCTAATTACTTTTAAGAAAGAAAATTTCGGTTTTCAGAAGGAGTTGATTCTTTTTCTGCTGTTTTATTTTTTGATGACGGCATCTTATTTTTGGTCTATCGACCCAAAAGAAACACTTGCTGCTTTATCAAAGGAAATTCCGTTGATTTTGATTCCGATTGGTTTTCTTCTTTTTAAAAATATAGCTTCAGAACAAAAGGGAAAAATCATAGAATATTACAGTTATACCATAGTCGCTTTTGTTTTATATTACTTAATAAGAGCAATAATCCGCTATTTTATTTATCACGATGCGCGAATGTTTTTTTATCATGGCGAGAACGATAAAGACTACGGGTTGGTTCCAAAATTGCTGAATGCAATTCACATGTCGGTTTTTGTGGCCATAGCTTTTTTTTATTTTTTCACTAAAGAAGCAAAATCTAAAACGGATACTTTTCTTTCAATTTTTCTTTTTGGATTTATATTATTGCTGTCTTCTAAAAACATAATACTGGTTGTTGTCTTACTGGCACTTGTACATTTATTCTTTTTTTCGAAAACAGGGCATAAATTAAGATTAAGAAACCTGATAGTTTTCGGATTGCTAATTGGAATAATTCTTTCAATAGGAAGGATAAAAGACAGGTTTAAAGTTGAATTTCAAACCAATACAAACAAAAGCCTAAGCACAAATGTAATCGAAGGAGTTCCATCCGGAGTTCATTATGTAAGCATAAAAGAAGCCTGGACAAATCCAACATTTACAACAAATGATTATTTCAACGGAACAGCTTTCAGGGTATATCAATTAAGAGTCTTCTTAGAATTGATGAAAGAGAATGATGTGTTTTTTACCGGATTTGGTTTAAATGCCTCTTATCCAAAAATTAAAGAAAAAGCGGTTCATTATAATCTATATATGGGAACTAAAAACGATCCGGATAGTGGTTATCAATCGAAAAATTTCCACAATCAATATGTTCAGAATTTTGCCGAATTGGGTGTTTTTGGAGTTATATTATTACTAATCATGTTGATTATTAACGTTAAAAATGCTTACAAAACAAAAGATTTTGTGCATTTTGCTTTCGCATTTCTAATGATAAGTTTATTTTTGACGGAATCATTTTTATGGAGGCAAAGAGGAGTTGTGTTTTTTACCATGATGTATTGTCTTTTTAATACCGGAATTGTTCAGTATAATTCCAAAGCAGAATAAAAAAATATGAAAAGAATACTAATTACGGGAGCTGCAGGGTTTTTGGGTTCGCATCTTTGTGATCGTTTTATAGCCGAAGGATATTATGTTATTGGAATGGACAACCTGATTACCGGAGATCTAAAAAATATTGAGCATTTATTTAAAGACAAAAATTTTGAATTTTATCATCACGATGTAACAAAGTTCGTCCATGTTCCCGGGAACTTAGATTATATACTTCATTTTGCATCCCCGGCCAGCCCGATAGATTATTTAAAAATACCAATCCAAACCCTTAAAGTAGGTTCATTAGGAACCCACAATCTTTTAGGATTGGCAAGGGTAAAAAAGGCCAGAATCCTTATTGCATCAACGTCTGAAATTTACGGAGATCCATTGGTTCATCCACAAACAGAAGATTACTATGGTAATGTGAATACGATTGGGCCAAGAGGTGTTTATGATGAAGCCAAACGGTTTCAGGAATCAATAACCATGGCGTATCATACGTTTCATGGTGTAGAGACAAGGATTGTCAGGATATTTAACACTTACGGCCCAAGAATGCGGCTGAATGACGGCCGTGTTATTCCGGCATTTATAGGTCAAGCATTGCGAGGAGAAGATCTAACCATTTTTGGTGACGGAAGTCAGACGCGTTCTTTTTGTTATGTAACCGATCAGGTTGAGGGAATTTTCAGACTATTGCATTCCGATTATTCATTACCGGTAAACATTGGAAATCCTAATGAAATTACCATCAAGGATTTTGCGGATGAAATCATTAAATTGACCGGGACAACCCAAAAAGTTGTATATCATCCGTTACCAATTAATGACCCTATGCAGCGTCAGCCGGATACGACACGCGCAAAAGAAATATTGGGTTGGGAAGCTAAAGTGTCAAGAGAAGAGGGTATGAAATTAACTTACGATTATTTTAAATCGCTTTCTTCAGAAGAGCTTTTAAAAGAAGAACATAAAGACTTTAAAGGATATATCCATTAATAGCTGCTTATGGCTGCACAACAAACAGGTAGATATTCTAAATATATTAGACCGATAAATATTCTTTTCGATCTAATTGTTATAACGGGTTTAAGCTCATATTTCTTCAGGGAATTGGGTCTTAATCAGTTTTATTATCTTTCCTACCAGACTTTAGCCTGGATTTTGATAGCAATCTTTGTAAAATACTATGAAGTCTACCGTTTTACAACCCCGGTAGAAATCATAACCAAACTGGTAAAACAATTTGTTGTCTTTCTTCTAGTTGTCATAGCCTTTTTCCCATTTGCAAAAACAGTGATTTTCAGTGGAAAGGCGATAGCCATCTTTATGACAATCAGCTTTTGTATCATTGTAACTTTCAAATACTTTTGGTTTTTCTATCTTAAAAAATACAGACTTGTAACCGGGAGTAATTTCAGGAATGCTGTAATTATTGGTTATACGACCGAAGCAATCCGGCTTAAGGAGGTATTTGAAACCAGAAAAGATTATGGTTACCGATTTTTAGGATTCTTTTCAGATAAAAAGCAAAACCCCGAAGTAAAAGGGAAAATAGAAGACCTTAAAAAGTATGTCATTGACAACAAAGTAGATGAAATTTATTGCTCCCTCAATGAAATATCAAATGAAAGACTCAAAGAATTAGTTGAGTTTGCAGATGATAATAAAAAGGCAATTAAATTCATTCCGGATACTAAGGAAATTTATTCCAAGAATTTAAAGATTGATTATTATGAATTGTTTCCGGTTCTTTCTCTTCAAAAAACACAGCTTCACAATCCTTTTGTCAAAGGAGTAAAAAGAATTTTTGATATATGTTTCTCCTTGTTGGTTATCATTTTACTGTTATCCTGGATTATTCCACTATTAGCTTTGTTGATAAAGCTCGAATCAAAAGGGCCGGTGTTTTTCAAACAGGGGAGACCGGGAATGGATGAACAGGAGTTTTTCTGTTATAAATTCCGATCAATGCAAGTGAATGGGACAACTGAAAAAGAAGCTTCAAAAAATGACCCACGCGTTACCAAAATGGGGAAATTTATGAGGAAAACCAGTATGGACGAACTGCCACAATTTTTTAATGTTTTAATCGGAGACATGTCTGTGGTAGGACCAAGACCTCACTTATGGTCTCAGAACAAGGCTTATGCAAGCAGAATCAAGAAATACATGGTTCGCCATTATGTGAAACCCGGGATTACAGGTTTGGCTCAAGTTAAAGGTTTCAGAGGCGAAATCGAGACCGAAGAAGATATGGTAAACAGAATAAAACTGGATGTTTTTTATATTGAAAACTGGTCTTTGATCATGGATATAAAAATCATTTTCCAAACGGTTTTCAATATTTTCAGAGGTGAAGATAAGGCTTATTAAAAGACGTCATTCTTAATAAGCGATTGCATCTGTTTGTCTAAATCGAATTCCTTTTCCGATTGCTTAAAAATCTGTTCTTTCATTTTGCCCAATTCGGATTTATGCATACCTGAAATCATTTTCAGTTTAAGGTTCAAATCTTCATAATTTTCTACAGATACAACCCATCCAAGATTGTTGTCGTTGACAATTTTTTCACCTTCGCCGCCACCAAAATAAATCAAAGGAAAACCAAGTGAACCATATTCAAAAATTTTAGAAGGAACAGAACCATAGATCCTTGTTTTTAATGGAACAATAGCAATGTCAAAAGATTTTATCTTTTCGTGAAGTTCTTTTCTTTCAAGCATTCCGTGAAAAAAGATTTGCATTTCTTTTTGAGAAGAAATCAGGGCCTCAATTTGATTTTTTTCAGCGCCATCACCAAAGATGTGGAATTCTAAGTTTAATCCATCTAAACTGATTTTTTGACACAATTCGTATACGCCTTGGGCGATTCCAAGAAGTCCGGCGTAAAAAATCTTTATCGGTTGATTTTGATTTGTTACAAGTTCCATTTCAGCAGCACTATGGTCGGGAAAGTTGCGATACAAAAAGCACTTCTTTTGTGGAAAAATCGAATGAACATGCGCAATTATTTCTTCAGACTGTCCTAAAATCAAAGTCGCCTTTTTATAAATATACCGTTCAAGAAATAAAGAAAATTTATGTGAAAATGAATTATGTTTTAATGCCTTTAATTCAATAGCCGCTAAAGGCCATAAATCAGAAATATTCAAAATTATTTTTTTGTTTTTCAGCGAAAGCACAAAAACGGAAATAAATGATAATAATAGCGGGGGTGATTGAACGATTACCTTTTTAGGCGTTTTTTTAAATAATAAATAGATGAATAAACTCAATGAAAATGATAGTACAGAGATAATTCGGACAAACAGATTTTTGCTCACGCTTGGATAAATCCATAGGCGCTTTACTTTAATATTTTCACGATTTTCAGTAACAGTAAACTTGCCTTTGTATTCCGAAAACAATTCGCCCTTCGGGTAATTTCCCAGTGGGCAAATTACAGAAACATTATATTTGTTTTGATGCAGTTTTAAAGCTAATTGCTCAATTCTATTAGCAGCAGCACCTTTTTCCGGTGGATAATAATTGGATATGATTAAGATGTCTTCCACTACTATTTTGAAAGCAGAATATCGATGATGCGTTCCGAGGCTTTACCGTCCCAAAGTTCAGGAATACCGGCTTTTCTGGGGCCATTTACTAAAAACTCACCAAAAACTTTTTCAAGATTTTCAATCGATGTCCCAACTAAAGTATTGGTCCCAATTGTTTGGGTTTCGGGTCTTTCAGTATTATTCCGCATTGTAAAACACGGGATTCCGAGCACAGTGGTTTCTTCTGAAATCCCACCCGAATCGGTAATCACAGCAAAGCTGTTTTTAATAAGATACATGAAATTAAGGTAACCTTGTGGCTCTACAAACAGGATATTTTTCAGATCCAAATCGGTTTCACCTAATATTGCTTTTGTTCTTGGATGAATTGGAAAAATTATTTTTTTATCACCAACCATTCTGTCGATTCCTTCTAAAAGATTTATAAGGGATTTTTCTTCATCAACATTTGCCGGGCGGTGCAATGTGAGGATGATATAATTTCCTTTTTCCAACTTGAATTCATTCCAAAAAGAAGGAGCTGAAATCTTGTCCAGATTTTGATATAATGTGTCAATCATTACATTACCAACGAAATGAACGTTAGAAGGATCGGATCCATATTTTAATAAGTTTTCACCTGCCCAGGTTGAGGTTGTAAAGAAATAATCGGTGATACTGTCGGTTACAATTCTGTTTATTTCTTCGGGCATTGTCATGTCACCCGAACGTATTCCAGCTTCGACATGAGTAACCTTTATATTTAATTTTTTCGCGACAATTGCACAGGCCATAGTCGAATTGACGTCGCCAACCACCAAAACCAAATCACACGGATTAAGCAAAAGTTCCTGTTCAAAAGCAATCATGATAGCTGCAGTCTGAACCGATTGCGAACCACTTTTCACTTCCAGATTTGCATTTGGATGAGGAATGTTTAGTTCTTCAAAAAAAGTATCGCTGAGATTTTTATCATAGTGCTGGCCGGTATGAACCAATCTGTAAAAGATGGACGCGCCTTCATTTTGCTTTTTTTCAATCGCTTTAATAATGGGAGCTATTTTGATAAAATTTGGTCTGGCACCTGCAACAATTGTAATTTTCATATTTTGTTTACTAATGAAACAAACTGTTTCAATTTTCCGCTTTTACTTCGTTCTAATTTTTCTTTTCTTGTGAATGAAAAAGTCAACCCGCTTTCTAAGTAAGTCGTTATCGCTTTTTCAATGTTTTGGATTTGATTTTCAGTCAATTCCAATTCACTTACATATTCGATGTCAAAAGTATCAATTTTGGTTTGTTTTATCACAAATTCTTTAACATTTCCATCGTCTTCGATGATGCTTTTGGTAACATAATAAAAGGTCAAACCTGGAGATTTTTTACCACTTGGCAAAACGGCAATATCGTTAGTTCGGCCAATTAATCTTTTCAGGATAGTTTTTTTAACGGTGCTTTTTTCATCCAAAACCCCAATATCACCAATGTCATATCTTATAAAAGGATGCGCTTTATTGTATAGTGATGTGATAACAATACGCCCTTCTTTTCCATTGGGAAGTACATTGTTATTATCATCTAAGATTTCTACGAATAAGGTTTCAGAATTAATTTGCCATTCATCCTGAGGGTTTTGAAAAGCAATTAAATCGAGTTCAGAAGCACCATATTCATTGACAACTGGTACTCCAAATTGTTTTTCAAGCAATATTTTGTCATCATCAAAAAGCATTTCAGAAGTAACCATACAACATTTCAATGTTGGGCAGACCGATTTCAGAATGATGTTTTTCTTTTGCAGGAATTTGGCAAATAATACAATCGAAGAGGTATAGCCGTTGATGTAATCAAACTTTTTTTGTTTGAATTTCTGCAACACTTTTTCTAAAACGGCATCCGATAAATCAAATATGGTAAAACGATACCGATTGCTTAATAAATCTTTTAAGCGTTCTTTTTTATTGCCAATAAAATCCAAAGGGATTCCATAAAATCGGGCTTGCAATGAAGTATTGAAATCAATTCCAAACCAGCCAAACCGATTGATAATATTAGCCCAGGTTAAAGCATGGCTAAATTTATCTTTGGCAAAAATAAATGGATCGCCACTCGAACCCGAAGTTTTGTTTACATAAACATTTTTGGGAGTAAAACCCTTGGAAAGCCTTTCAACTAAAGGTTTTTGAAATTCCTTTTTAGTCATTATAGGGAGTTGATTCCAACTAACAAAAGTGGACTCTCCAACAAAATCCTGATAGGATTTATTATTTTTTAAATGATATTCAACGATTTCCTTTTTCTTTCGGCTTACAGAATCTTCAAAATCTTTTTCTGAAAGAGAAAGGATTTTTTCTAATTCAGTATGAGCCTCCTTCATAGGAAAACCATTTAACCGAAGCGATAAATTAAAAAGGTTGAGCATACTGAAATAAAAAAGGGCTAACTAAAGTCAGCCCTTAAAAATAGTATTTTATTTGGAATTAATTTTTAACAATTTTGATTACTTCTTTCTTGCTGTTAGAGCTTACTTCAAAGAAATAAGCACCGGTAGAAAGTGAAGAAATATCTACGTTATTTTCAATTCCGTTTAATGATTTAGTCATTACAACTTTACCAGATAAATCAGTTACAGATAAATTAGCTGAATCAGTATCAGGTGTAGAAATTGTAACTACAGAAGTTGCAGGGTTTGGATATACTTTAAATTTAGAAGCATTGAAGCTTTGATTTCCTAATACACCTGTAAATTTAAAAATACCATCTGTAAACTCATCAGCATTGAATCCACCACACCATCCTGTAGTTGTATTTAAAAATGCATTAACTCCTCTTTGAGTTGTTCCTCCAACTTCAAGATCTGTCCATGAAGTCCCGTTGTCAGTACTAACCGAAGTTCCGTATGGTGTAGCAGCAGAAGTAGCTACTATAATATTGGTACCCGGAACATAGCTTAACAAACGACGAGTACCTGTAAAAGTTGAACCAGTAGACCAAGTAGTACCACCATTTGATGTTGTGTAGAAAGTATAAGTTGTACCAACAGTTTTAAGTAAACATCCATTGTTTGGAGTACTAAAATCTGCCTGACCACTTTGTGCAGCACTTCCAAAATCAGTTAATGGAGCTTGAGCAACAGACCAAGTAACTCCTCTGTCAGTAGTTCTGAATAAACGTCCTTTATTTGTCGTAAACCAAAAAGAATCTCCATTGGCAATGTAGCCACCATTATATCCGTATTCTCCTGATAACGGATTTGGCATACTTGCAGGAGGAATAGCATTCCAAGTCGCTCCACCATCAGTGGTTCTGTAAACTTCAAATTCACCACTTGCTCCTGCAGGGTCACCCATTGTTACCCCAACGTTAGCATCCCAAAAGTGTACTGCATCAAACCATGACTCACCGGCTGTAGTGTAAGCAGTAGTATTTTGAGGAGTCCACGTATCACCTCCATCTGTAGTTTTGAAAACACCTCCCAAACCGTTGGTTTGGTCATAAGCACCAACCCAAGCAGTTGTAGCACTAACAGGAGAAATATTTGTTATGCTTAATGTTGTATCTCCAACATCAAAAGTCTTAGCATTCCATGAAGTACCACCATTAGTAGTAATTGTAAAATCCTGAACATTTGCTCCTGCACCAGAACCATCATAAGCAACAGCCCAAACAGTATTGGCATCAACAATTTTAATTTCGCCTATTCCTCTACTAGCATCAAGAAAACCAGTAGCCTGTGACGTCCACTGTGCATTTGCTGCTGAGGTTAAAGCGATTAAAGAAAAAGAAAGTAATAGTTTTTTCATAATTTTTTTATTTTAAAATTTAACTTTTGCGTTTATAACAACAACAAAACTAACATTTTTTTTTTAAAAACATAGAAAATTAATAAATCTTTAGTTTAGAAAAAATTACTTTTGCCAATCAAACATAAAAACTGATGAAAATCTTACTTTTAGGGTCAGGAGGGAGAGAGCACGCACTTGCTTTTAAACTGGTTCAAAGTTCAAAATGTTCTACACTTTTTGTTGCGCCGGGCAACGCGGGGACATCAGCAATAGCAAGAAATATTTCAATAGCCCCAACAGATTTCGAAGCGATAAAAACCTTAGTCCTTAAAGAAAAAATAGAAATGATCATTGTTGGTCCGGAAGACCCGCTGGTACTTGGTATTTATGACTTTTTTCAAAATGATATTTCACTTAAGCATATCCCTGTTATCGGACCATCAAAGAACGGGGCACAACTTGAAGGGAGCAAAGAATTCGCTAAAGAATTTCTGGTTAAACACAATATCCCAACAGCAGCTTATGATAGCTTTACTTCAATGACCGTAGAAAAAGGATATGCTTTTTTAGAAACCTTACAGCCTCCATATGTTTTAAAGGCAGATGGATTAGCTGCCGGAAAAGGAGTTTTAATCCTTAACGATTTAGGGGAAGCAAAATCAGAACTCCGGAGTATGCTGGTGCATGCCAAATTCGGGAAAGCAAGCTCAAAAGTTGTTATCGAAGAGTTTCTTGATGGAATTGAGTTGAGTTGTTTTGTTTTAACAGACGGTAAAAATTATAAAATCCTTCCAACCGCTAAAGATTATAAGAGGATAGGTGAAAGTGATACGGGCTTGAATACCGGTGGAATGGGGGCAGTTTCTCCGGTTCCGTTTGCGGATTCTATTTTGTTGGAAAAAATTGAAACCCGGATTGTAAAGCCTACGATTGAAGGTCTGCAAAAAGATAGTATTGAATACAAAGGATTTATCTTCATCGGATTAATAATCGTAAAAGGCGAGCCAATTGTTATAGAATACAACGTAAGAATGGGCGATCCTGAAACTGAAGTTGTCATTCCGAGAATTAAATCGGATTTAGTGGAATTGTTTCAGGCTGTTGCTGAAGAAAAATTAAATGATATCACTTTAGAAATCGACACCAGAAGTGCCACAACGGTGATGCTGGTTTCAGGCGGTTATCCCGAAGATTATGAAAAAGGGGAAGAAATATTGGGTTTAGATAAAGTTCAAGACTCTCTTGTTTTTCATGCAGGGACAAAGTCTGAAAATGGAAAAGTGGTTACTAATGGCGGAAGGGTTTTGGCAGTCACATCATTTGGGAATGATTTCCGTGAGGCAATAAAAAAATCTTACCAAAACATAGACAAGCTACATTTTGATAAGATGTATTATAGAAAAGATATTGGCAGCGACTTACTTTAAGAAAGAGTGTGCCGTTGTATCTTGGTTTTCTTCGTTGTTATCTCTGTGTAGTTTTAGTTGTTTACACCAGTAAACAATATAGTAACCACAAATAGCAATCATTGTCCAGCTAACAATATTAGCGAACCACCAACTGCTTAATTCTAAATGACGTAAAAAATCAAGTGGCTTGAATAAAAAATCAACAAATAAGGTTTGAATGCCTTCCCAAAATGCTCTCATTGTATAAAATGTTATATTTACAAGCACAAATGTATAAAATATCCTTATGATAACAAGTCTTTTTAAAAAATCTACAATAGTTAATTATACATTGATTGTAATTTTACTATTGACTTTCTTTTTTTTATACCAGACAAGTGATTTGTTAATGGGAAATTCTGCGCCGGGTTTTTCAAAAACAGCTATAAATATCATATTGCTTTTGGCTTCTTTTTTCATGGTGAATTTTACAGTCAAAAAAAACAACCTGACAAAAAACAGCAGCTATACTATATTATTTTTCCTGTTGTTTCTGATGATTTTTCCAACAGCTTTAAATAATCAGAATTTGTTATTTGCCAATTTTTTTCTGCTACTGGCGATGAGAAGATTAATTTCATTACAGACATTGAAGGCACCGAAAGAGAAAATATTTGACGCATCAATGTGGATTTTCATAGCTTCCCTTTTTCATTTTTGGTGCATCCTTTTCATAATATTGGTCTATGCCTCTATCATTTTCCATGTTTCCAGAGATTACAGAAACTGGCTTTTGCCTTTTGTCGCCTTTTTTGCAACTGCGGTTATATTTATGGTTAGTGCTTTGGCGTTTGATAAAACATGGATTGCACATATTTTAAACCAAACTCAAACCAACTTCGAACTTGATTATTTTACCAATAATTACCAGAATATAGCACTTTCATTCTTTGTTGTAATTGCCTTGTATTTTGTATTATCATTGGTTTTCACGTTAACGAATAAACCATTGATTATGCAGGCTTCGTATAAGAAAATGATATTCGGATTTTTAATAGGAGTGACTATCTTTTTGATATCACCTGATAAAAACAATGCGATGCTGCTTTTCACATTTATGCCTTTATCGGTAATGTGTACAACGAACATTGAATACTCACAAAGCCAGATGTATCAGGAAATTACATTGTTGTTGATTATACTTGGCGGATTTTTCAGCTTCTTTTCACAACTATAATTTGCTTGCTTTGATATTAAGAGGAGCAAGCCCGGTGGGCTTGAGGTACACTAACTTTAGTTAGTGAATGGAGTAACGGTTTTTATAATTTACTGCCATATGCCAGGTCGCCCGCATCACCAAGACCGGGAACGATGTAGTTTTTCTCGTTAAGTTTTTCGTCAATGGCAGCTATCCAGAGATGGCAATTTTCAGGAAGGTTTTTTTGAAGATATTCAATGCCTTCAGGAGCTGCAATTACTACTGCAATATGGATTTCCTTCGGTTTTTGTTCCAAATGCAGTTTATTCAAAACAGCCACCATCGAATGACCCGTCGCAAGCATCGGATCAATCATGATTAGGTTTTTATTTTCGAAGGAAGGTGCTGCCTGATATTCAACCAAAATTTCAAAATCATCATCGTTTTTATAATGATGGCGATAGGCAGAAACAAAACCGTTTTCGGCATTGTCAAAAATATTCATAAAACCGGTATGCAATGCAAGTCCGGCACGAAGAATTGAACACAAAACAACATGGTCAGCAATGGTAGTTGTATGTTTGATGCCAAGAGGTGTTTGGACATCAATGTCTTTATATTCTAACGTTTTGCTTAGTTCATACGCCATGATTTCGCCAATTCGTTCCATATTTTTTCGGAAACGCATGCTGTCTTTCTGAATATTGACATCGCGGATTTGTGCCAAAAAATGATTAAGAATGCTGCTCTTTTCCGAAATATTATGAATACGCATGAATGTGGGAATTAGTATGTTTAGGTAAAAGTATAAAAAACTATCTTTGCACAATAAAATTTAAAATTATGTTTTCAAAATTTGCCTATTCTATATTTGAACAAAGTATAAAGGATTATCACGTTCATGACAACGTAGACCAGCCAATTAGCAATCCGTATCCAAAGGATAAGATTGAGCATTTACTATATTTCAAGAATTGGATTGACACGGTTCAGTGGCATTTTGAAGACATTATCCGCGATCCACAGATTGACCCGGCAGCAGCTTTGGTTTTAAAAAGAAGAATCGATGCTTCTAATCAGGAACGTACCGATATGGTTGAATATATCGACAGTTATTTTCTTCAGAAATACCACGATGTAGAAGTAAAACCAACAGCAAAAATCAACTCCGAAAGTCCGGCATGGGCAATTGATCGTTTGTCAATTTTGGCTTTGAAAATCTATCATATGAATGAAGAAGCAAATCGTACTGAAGCTTCGCAGGATCACCGTGATAAATGCCAGACCAAACTAAATGTTTTGTTGGAACAAAGAAGCGATTTATCTACAGCTATTGATGATTTATTGACTGATATCGAAAATGGGGACAAATTCATGAAAGTGTACAAACAAATGAAAATGTACAACGATGATGATTTGAATCCGGTATTATACCAAAATAAAAAATAATAAGGTTTGTCAAAACCAATCCAACATATAGCGGTCATCCGATTGTCTGCCATGGGCGATGTTGCGATGACAGTTCCTGTTATCAGAGCTTTCGTTGAACAAAACCCTGATGTAAAAATCACATTTGTTTCCCGACCATTTTTCAAACCTTTTTTCGCCGGGATTCCGAATGTGGATTTTTTTGCCGTAGATGTAAAAGAACGCCACAAAGGTTTTTCGGGATTGTTGAAATTATATTCCGATTTAAAAAGACTGAATATTGATGCGGTTGCCGATTTGCACAACGTATTGCGCTCACAAGTCGTTCGAAGTCTGTTTGCCCTGAGCGGGAAAAAGGTTGCCGCAACTGATAAAGGCAGAGCAGAGAAAAGTGCCTTGACCCGACCGGAAGATAAAACCTTTGAGCCAATAAAAACTATGGTTGAACGCCATGCTGATACGTTTAAGAAATTGGGTTTTACTATTGATTTGTCTAATCCGAAGTTTCCACGAAAAGCAAATTTATCTTCAGAAATTTTAAAAATCACTGGCGAAAAATCAAACCAGAAATGGATTGGAATTGCACCATTTGCACAATACGACAGCAAGGTTTATCCGCAGGATTTAATGCAGGAAGTAATTAATAAATTAGCGTCTGACACAAATAATAAAATCTTTCTTTTCGGAGGAGGGAATAAGGAAGTCGAAATCCTAAATTCGTTTGCCAAAGGAAAAGATAATGTCATCAATATTGCCGGAAAAATTAAATTACCACAGGAATTGGATTTGATTTCGAATCTTGATGTCATGCTTTCTATGGATTCCGGGAACGCTCATATTGCAGCAATGCTTGGTACAAAAGTAATTACACTTTGGGGAGCAACTCATCCTTATGCCGGATTTGCACCATTCAATCAACCGCTCGAAAACTGTTTGGTTTCCGACAGGGAGAAATATCCCAAATTACCAACTTCGGTTTACGGGAATAAGAAAGTTGTAGGCTACGAAGATGCGATGAGGACGATTTCTGTTGAAAAAGTGGTAAACAAAGTTTTATCTGTCTAAGATTGGAAGATATTCCTGCCAAGGTCCAACTTCTTCTTTGTACTGCTTTGCCATAACTCTCGAAATTTGGGCAATGTGTCCCAAATCATGGGCAACCCAACAAGCCAATAAATTTTCTAAGGTTACTGTTCCAAAAGCAGGATGGATTCCGGTTTTCTTCAAATCGCTTTCAGAAATATTTTTCGATTTTAAGGAAGCCAAATTTTTATTTCGCAAATCCTGAAATTCATCTAACAACTGCGAAATAGTTTTTCCCTGACTTGCCTCAAATTGGGCAAAGCGGTCAAAAGGCAAAAAAGTTTTATCTGATTTATCAGAAAGGATAATTTCAGTTCGGGCAATCCAATCGGTTTTTTCACCATGAATTAAATGACCAATAATATCAAACGGGCTCCAGCTTTCGCCACCTTCATTATTGAAAATCCATTCTTCGCTTAGGCCGTTCAAAAATGTTTCTAAAACGCGTGGCGTACGTTCAAGGATTTCGAAAGATTTAGACAAACTGAAATTCATAAACCAATTTTAAACATCATCATAATCCACGTAAATCTCAGGAGATGTTGGATGTGCCTGACAGGTCAAAATCAATCCCTCGGCAATTTCGCTATCTGTTAAAATCGAATTCTTTGCCATTACAGCAGTTCCATTTGTAATTCGCGCCAAGCAGGAACTACAAATTCCGCCCTGACAGGAATATGGTGCGTCAAGACCTTGCTTTAAAGCTGCTTCAAGCAGGGTTTGTTTTTGCGACATTTCAAAAGTAGCTTCTTCATCATCAACCAAAACGGTGATTTTGGTATGTCCAACATGAGAAGTTGCAGCAGGATTATCGGGAGTTGCTGAAGTTGAAAACAACTCGAATTTGATATTTTTTTCTGCTACATTATGCTCTTTCAGGACATTTGAAACGGTATTGATCATTTCTTCTGGCCCACACAAATAGAATTTGTCAAAGTCTTTTTCTTTGTGTTTATTATTCAATACAAAGTTTACAGCAGCTTTATCAATTCGGGCAAAAAGCGAATCGGTAGTTTTCGCCTGACTGAAAACATAATGCACGAAAAATCTTCCGACATACTTCAATTGCAAATCGTGTAATTCATTATGAAAAATTGTTTCATCAGGGGTTTTGTTTCCGTAAACCAAAACAAAAGTGCTTTTTGGCTCGCTTTCCAACACCGATTTTAATATCGACATAACAGGAGTTATTCCGCTTCCGGCAACAAATCCGGCATAGTTTTTTAATCTTTCGGCACTTGGTTCAAACGTAAATTTTCCTTCGGGCTGACCTACTTCAAGAATATCTCCAACTTTTAAATTCTCATTTGCAAATTTTGAAAAATGCCCATCTTTAACCGATTTTATGGCGATACGTAAATCGCCATTATTAGGCGATGAACAAATAGAATAAGCACGACGGATTTCCTCACCATCAAGCGTTAATTTCAGGTTTACGTATTGGCCGGCAGTAAATTGATAAGCAGATTTTAATTCATCAGGTACATTAAAAGCAACTGAAATCGCATTTTTGGTTTCGTGTTTTACTTCTTTAACCTGTAATTTATAAAATGAAGACATGAAAGTTATTTTTTTACAAAGGTAAGAAATAGCAACAATTTGAAAAGTAAAGAAACTTTGAAAGTGTGTAACAAATTTTATAAATTCGAAACTAATTTCACAAACCTAACAACCAACTATGTTCAAACACTTCATTTATCTTGAATGGAAAGCTTTTTTTCGTTCAGCTTCTTTTGCAACCAATCTGGCATTAAAAATAATAATGGCTTTTGTAGCTCTTTATTTTATAGTTGTTTTCAGTGCTCTCGGAATAGCGGTTTTCTTTCTAATAAAAGAAGAATTTAAATTAGAGCCGCTGGCAACCGTCAATAAATACCTGATTTATTATTTCGTTGGCGATTTGGTCATCCGATGGTTTTTACAAAAAATGCCCGTTACCAATATCAAACCGTTATTAAATCTGCCAATAAAAAGAGATGTAATTGTTCATTTTTCTTTGGGCAAGACAATTATTTCATTTTTCAATATTCTACATGCATTTTTCTTCGTTCCGTTTACCGTTGTTTTATTGATGCACGGTTACGGATATCAGGCAATTTTGTGGCATCTTGGTATCATGGCATTGATTTATTCTAACAATTTCATCAATGTTTTGATAAATAATAAGAATAGTATTTTCTATCCTTTATTAGCCATAGTCGTGAGTGCAGGATTAGCTCAATATTATCAATTGTTTGATATTACAAATTATACGCAGCCGTTTTTTCAGGCAATGTATAACACAAATTATATGTTTTTGATTCCGATACTTTTGGCAGTATTGACCTATTATTTGTCATTTAACTATTTCAAAAAGAACTTAAATCTCGACACAGGTTTGGCAAAGAAAAGCGAAGAAGCAAAGACCGAAAATTTTACATGGCTAAACCAGTTTGGTACTTTGGGAACCTTTCTTAAAAATGACATCAAACTTTTAAAAAGAAACAAACGCTCAAGAACGACTGTTATCATGAGCTTCCTGTTTATTTTTTATGGATTGCTTTTTTATACAAATTTCATTGAAGCTTATAAAAACCCGGCAATGCAGGTATTTGCAGGTATATTTGTTTCGGGCGGATTTTTATTCACATTCGGACAGTTCGTTCCAAGTTGGGACAGTGCTTATTACCAACTGATGATGAGCCAGAATATTCAGTATCGCGAATACATAAGTTCAAAATGGTGGCTGATGGTTATTGGGACATTGATTGCTACAATAATTGCATCGTTTTATTGGGTGTTTTTCGGGTGGCAGATTTATATGCTGATTGTTGTTGGGGCTATTTATAACATTGGTGTAAACTCCCATCTTGTAATGCTCGGCGGGGCTTTTGTAAAAACACCAATCGATTTGACAATGGCCAATAAGGCGTTTGGGAACAAGCAGGCTTTTAATGCTAAGACAATGCTGATTTCAATTCCGAAATTAGTAGTTCCAATGGGATTATATGCCCTCGGATTTTATCTTTTTTCAGCAAATGCCGGATTCCTTTTTGTGGCTTTGGCCGGAGTTCTTGGCTTTGCATTTAGGAATGTGGTTTTTGCCAAAATTGAGAAAGTGTATAAATCCGAAAAATACGAAACCATTGCCGCTTACAAACAAAAAAATTAAACTCAAACAGTACTAAGAATCATGATACAAGTAAATAATTTAACTAAGAGATACAATCTGGAAACAATGGTTTTAAACATACCAAGCCTGGAAATCCCAAAAGGACAAAGCTTTGGATTAGTTGGAAATAACGGTGCGGGAAAAACTACTTTTTTTAGTTTGTTATTGGATTTAATTCAACCAAGTTCCGGACACATCATCAACAATGATGTTCAGGTTGATAAAAGCGAAGCCTGGAAACCATTCACTTCAGCATTCATCGATGAAAGTTTTTTAATTGGTTATCTGACGGCTGAAGAATATTTTTATTTCATTGGTGATTTGCGCGGACAAAACAAAGCTGATATTGATGCGTTGCTTAAAAAGCATGAAGAATTTTTTAATGGTGAAATCCTGAACAGCAAAAAATATTTGAGAGATTTGTCAAAAGGAAATATGAAAAAAGTAGGCATCATTGCCACTTTAATCGGAAATCCTGAAGTTGTTATTTTAGACGAACCTTTTGCCAATCTTGACCCAACTACGGTTAACAGGTTAAAAATAATCATCAAGGAATTAGCTTCAAACCCAAATGTTACCGTTTTGGTTTCTTCGCACGACTTGGTTCATACTGTTGAGGTCTGCAACAGGATTGTGGCGCTTCATCTGGGCGAAGTTGTGAAAGACATTCAAACATCGCCAGAAACCTTAAAGGAATTAGAAGCTTTTTTTGCAGTTTAAAGAAGCATAATTTTATTATTAAAGCGGTTTGTTTTTGCCAATAAATGGTAAAAACTTACCGCTAATTTTTTGCTATATCAAAAAGAAACGTATTTTTACCCGTTAGTTATACTATTTATGACATTTTTGCGTTATAACTCTAAACGTCTTGCTTTGAAAACCAATACAATTAAATATTTCATCTTCACGGGATTATTGATTTTTTTGATAGCTTGCTCTACCAAGAGAAACACATGGCTTTCAAGAAATTCCCATGCGCTCAGCACCAAAGACAACATTTTATTTAATGGAGGGAAAGGTTTAACCAAAGGGATTGCAGAAGTAAAAGCACAAAACGTTGACAATTTTTGGGAAATTCTTCCGGTGGAAAGAATGCAGATTTCGGAAAAAGGGATGATGCCCGGCGATACTAGAAATGCAAACTTTGAAAAGGCCGAAACAAAAGCTACAAAAGCTATCCAGAAACATTCTATGAATATTGGCGGATCTGAAAAAAACCCACAGATGGATGAGGCTTATTTAATGCTTGGTCAGGCGAGGTATTATGACCAAAGATTTGTACCGGCATTAGACGCCTTTAATTATATATTGAATAAATCACCAAACAGTGATAAAATATACATAGCAAAAATCTGGAGGGAAAAAACCAATATGCGTCTCGACAATGACGCATTGGCTGTAAAGAACCTTAACAAATTACTGAAAGAAATAAAATTTAAAAATCAGGTTTTCGCTGATGCAAATGCTACATTGGCTCAGGCGTTCATTAATCTGCAGGAAAAAGACAGCGCTGTTGCCAAACTCAAAATCGCAAAGGAATTCACAAAATCAAAAGAAGAAGTTTCAAGATACAACTTCATTCTTGGTCAACTTTATGAACAGTTGGGATACAAAGACAGTGCATATGCAAGTTATCAAGCGGTTATTGATATGGGCAGAAAAGCAGCAAGATCTTATGTGATTCATGCCCATGCAAGACAGGCGGCTCAATTTGATTATCAAAAAGGAGACACTACTGCTTTCCTGAAAAAATACGCCGATTTGTTAAAAGACAGGGAGAACAGGCCTTTTCTTGATGTTTTGCATCATCAAATGGCAATATTCCGTGAGAAAACAAACAACAAGGAACTTGCAAAAAAAGAATACAATCTTTCCCTGAAAAAGAAAACAGGAGACACTTATCTTATTGCATCAAATTACAGAAATTTAGCGGACCTCTATTTTATAGACTCAAAATTTGTTACTGCCGGGAAATATTACGACAGTACTTTGGTGAATCTAAAACCAAGGACACGCGAATATAATTTGATAAAAAAGAAAAGAGAAAATCTGGATGAGGTCATTAAGTATGAAGCAATCGCACAAAATAATGACAGTATTATTTCTATTTACAATATGTCTGCGGCTGAAAGAACGGCTTATTTCGAAAAATATATTGTAAAGCTTAAAAAAGAAGACGAGATTAAGAAAAAATTGGCCGAAAAAGCAGCACAACTCAAAGAGAATCAGGAAAGAAATGCAGAAAGCGGTGTCAGCTCTAAGGATGATTCAAACACAAACACAAATAAAGCAAAATCAGCAGGAGCAGGTAGCATAAATGATGTGGCCTCTTCGAATGGAGCAGCGTTTTATTTTTATAATCCAAATACTGTTGCTTTTGGAAAAACAGAATTTGTTAAAAACTGGGGAAAAAGAAAACTTGAAGACAACTGGCGTGTAGAAGCACTTGTAGATAAGAATGATAATAAAGATAAAGATTCTGATGCAAAAGATGCAGATAGCGATAAAGATTCGAAAGATGTTGCAGATGTTGATGAGCGATATACTCCGGATTTCTACACAAAACAAATTCCCGATTCACAAAAAGTCATTGACAGTCTCAGTAAAGAAAGAAATTTTGCCAACTACCAATTGGGCGTGATTTACAAAGAGAAATTCAAAGAATATCAACTGGCGGTAAACAGATTCGAGAAATTATTAAAAGACAATCCAGAAGAAAGGCTTATTCTTCCATCAATGTACAATTTGGTTAAGCTTTATGAAATTTTAGATAAAGAAAGAGCTGAAGCCATAAAAGGAAGTATCATCAGTCAATATCCGGAATCAAGGTACGCTCAGATATTGAAGAATCCGTCAGCTGGAATTCAGGAATCGGCTGATTCTCCAAATTCGGTTTATCAAAATGTTTACAAACAATATCAGAACGGAGAATATAAAACTGCTTTAACCGCTACCGATAATGCAATAAACAGATTTAACGGAGACGAAATTGTTCCGAAGTTTGAATTGCTAAAAGCAAATTTAGCAGGTAAACTTGGAGGGCTTGACGAATTCAAATCGGCATTAAATTATGTTGCATTAAATTATCCAAATGCCGAAGAAGGAAAGAAAGCAGAAAAATTATTGGCAGTTGATTTACCAAAATTGGAAGCACTGCAGCTTTCTAAAAACCCTTCGAAAAATTGGAAAGTACTTTATGCCACCAAAGATTTTAATGATGCGCCAACTAAAGCGCTTATTGAAAAAATCAAAAAATTCATCACTGACAGGAACTTAACCAAAGTTTCGGTTTCATCGGATATTTATACAATGACGGATAACTTTGTTGTTATTCATGGTATGAGTTCAGAAGACCTAGCAAATAGTGTTGCGTCGATTTTAAAAGAATTTAAGGAATACAAAGTCCAACAGACACCAATAATTATATCTGCCGAAAATTATACGATTGTACAAATCAAAAAAAATCTGGCGGAATACTTAGCAGGAAATCTTCCTGAATCTGCACCACAGCCAAATTGGGACGGGACAGTGGAGCACGCACCGGTTCCACAACAACCGCCGCCGCCTCAGCAAAACAATAACAAGCCAAATGAGCA
>DBIH01000120.1 GCA_002296885.1 Flavobacterium sp. UBA807
GCAGGTTATCCCGAGAAGCACATGGAAGCTCCAAGTTTGGATAGCGATATTTATTTTCTGAAGCAAAAAATCAAAAACGGTGCGGATTATATTATTACGCAGATGTTTTTTGACAACCAGAAATACTTTGATTATGTGGCTAAAGTCCGTGCAGCCGGAATTACCGTTCCGATTATTCCGGGATTGAAACCAATTGCCACTAAAAAGCAGCTAAATTTAATTCCGCATCGCTTTAGTCTTGAGCTACCGGACGATTTGATCATGGCGGTTGTAAAAGCAAAAGATAATGACGCCGTAAAACAGATTGGGATTGAATGGTGTACGCAACAAAGCAAAGAATTAGTCGCTGCCGGAATTCCGGTTTTACATTATTATTCGATGGGGAAAGCCGAGAATATCAAAGCTATTGCTTCCTCTGTTTTTTAGCAGGTTATTCCACTAAATGCTATCAATATAATTATCATGAGTATTGGCAGTAAAAGAAAAATACTGCTGATAACAATCAATAGATTTTTCTGCGGTGGTTTTTGGCTTATGGCTTTTTGGATAATGATTATATTCCCAATCAATGAAGCCAGACATAAAAATCCCAATCCAAATTTGAAAGGAGCTACTTGTGATACTATTAAAAGAAACACTAGTGAAAGATAGAATATGTATGTGTTTTTTACCACAAGCCAAATATAGATTAAATTTCACAAAAGACCATTCCAAATTAGCCCCGACAGGAGCGATACCTTGTATAGCGGATGGCGGGAAGACGGATAACAAAAATGCCCGAACCATTCGCTCATAAAGATATTCTGTTATATTTGTGCGTTTTAAATTTGCGATGAAGAGATTTTACTACCTATTTTTATTATTTGCCACTTTAGCTTTTTCTCAGGAAAATAAAGAAACAAATGCCATAGATGTTACCTATTTAAGGGGAAATATTTTGCCACATACCGATGATCTCGACGATTTGATTACGGGACACCCAACCGGAGTGATGGTGTGTTTTACCCGTCAGACGCATGGTGAAAAAGAATGGGAAAGAGTGTATGGGAATCCCGATTATGGGGCCTATTTCCTATATCAAGATTTTAAGAATAAAATTTTGGGGGATAATTATGCAGCCGGAATATTTTACAATTTTTATTTCCTGAAAAAGCACCTGATGTTTAAGATTGCACAGGGAATTGCTATGACAACCAATCCGCAGGACAAGGAAACAAACAGTAAAAATACCGCTTTTGGGTCAAGGCTTTTGGCGAATACAGATTTTGTACTTGCCTATAAAAAAGAAAATATTTTTGATGGTTTTGGGCTTCAGGCCGGACTTGTTTTTACACACTTTTCTAACGGAAGAATCAAAGCTCCAAACAGCGGAATCAATACTTACAGCTTGAATCTTGGAGTGAATTATTGTTTTGATAAGGATTTCAAGCGTACTGTTGACACGACTACCGTGAATTTAAAAATGCATGAACCAATCCATTATAACTTTGTAGTTAGGAGCGGTATCAATGAGAGTCCGATTGTTAACAGCGGGCAGCATTCTTTTTTTCATGTCGGATTTTATGCAGACAAACGTCTGAATAGAAAAAGTGCTATACAATTAGGAACGGAAATTTTCTTTTCCAACTTCTATAAAGATTTTATCAAATACCAATCAGTGGCTTATCCTGAGCTGAATCTTGATCCAAATACAGACTACAAACGCGTTGGTGTTTTTGTGGGACATGAACTGTTTATCAACAGGATTTCGCTTGAGGCGCAGGTTGGATATTATGTTTATCAGCCTTATAAATATGATATTCCGGTATACGATCGTTTGGGAATGAAATATTATCTGACCAAAAAAATATTCACAGGTTTGTCCATCAAGACGCACATGTTTTTGGCAGAAGCGATGGAATTTATTGTTGGAGTAAGAATTTAAAGGAAATGTGATGAAGAAAATTATTTTTGTTTTAACGGTTTTTGTATTATTCATTTCTTGCGAAAAGCCAAGTGACTGTTTAGAAACAACAGGTAGTAGCGTCATGAAAGAATATGAAGTAACCAATGCCTTTAATAAGATTTATGTTTATAAAGGAGTTGGAGTCATTGTTAAAGAAGGAACAGAATACAAGGTTCAGGTATTTACAGGAGATAATTTGGTGGATAATATTTCGGTTGAATTTAAAGGAACAGACGAATTGCATTTAAAAGATAATTCAAGCTGTAACTGGACGCGAGCTTACGGTCAGATTAAGTTTTATATCACAACACCACATTTGGAATCTCTCGATATTATTTCTACAACAGAGCAGGATATAGATTCTGATGGAGTTTTAACCCATGGTATTTTGCGGTTGATTTCTATGGATTTAGGTCCCGGAGCAGGAACGAATGATTTTCATATGCAGGTAAATAACTACCAAACAGTTGTTGAGAATAATAATGTTTCTCGATTCTATCTTTCAGGTCAGACAAACGAAGCTAATTTAAATTTGTATGACGGCAACGGAAGAATACAGGCAGAAAACTTAACTGCTCAGACTATTAAAGTCTTTCATCGCGGTTCTAATGATATGGTTGTAAAACCAATACAAAGCATTACGGGGAAAATGGTAAGCACAGGAAATATCGTCCTTAAAAATGTGCCGCCAATTGTTGACGTAGAACAATTATATCACGGAAAAGTAATTTATCCTTAAAGTCTATTTTTTGGTTTTTTCCCTGAAAATTTGTTCCAGATTTTTGCTTTTCAGGCTGATTTGAAGTGTTTTCAAACCATTGTCATGGGCAAAGTCAAATAGTTTAGGACGCATATCTTCTTCGGTAGCGAAAGTCAATGTCCAAAGATTGCCGGTTGTGTTTTTATAGGTTTTGATATTTGGCAAATTAGCCAAAAGATTTTCATCAATTTTTTTATCAAATTCTACTTCGATAATTTGCTCTTTTTCTTCAGAAACGAGTTTGTCTAATTTCTTATCGGTTACGATTTTTCCATTGTCAATAATGATGACGCGGTCACAAATCGCTTCAACTTCCTGCATGATGTGTGTCGAAAGAAAAACGGTTTTGTCTTTGCCGACATTCTTAATGACATTCCTTATTTCAACCAACTGATTTGGATCCAATCCTGTTGTTGGTTCGTCCAAAATCAACACATCAGGATTATGAAGCAAAGCGGTTGCCAGTCCAACTCTTTGACGGTAACCTTTTGACAATTGTCCAATTTTCTTGTGACTTTCAGGGGACAAACCCGTTAACTGAATCACTTCTTCAATTCGGGCTTTAGAAACTTTGTAAACATCAGCATTAAAAGCCAAGTATTCGCGAACATACAAATCCAAATACAACGGATTGTGTTCCGGCAAGTAGCCAACGGAAAGCTGTACTGCTTTTTGATTTTCATTTACATCACTTCCGTTTACAGAAGCGGTTCCTTCATCAGCATTTAAAAACGTGGTCAAAATTTTCATCAGGGTCGATTTACCGGCACCATTCGGGCCAAGGAAACCAACGATTTCTCCTTTTTTTACCGAGAAAGAAACATTGTCCAATGCTTTTTGAGCACCGTAACTTTTTGAAATATTCTGAACTTCTATTGACATACCTGAAGATTTTGAGCAAATGTAGTAATTCTAAACCTATAACGAAAAAATCGCAGTTTTATGATTTTGCGAAATCGATTTCTTAAATTTTTTTATAATGCCTTGTAAAACCTAAGTTTTTATTTTCTATATTAGCCAAACAGATGAACAAAATGAGAACATTCAATACTTGGTACAACTATTATTTCTATTTCTTCTTCGGACAGAAAAAGGGACTAATATTGTGTTATGTGAAAAAATAAAAATTAGACTAACAATATATAAATCCCGATGCAAATCGGGATTTTTTTTTGCTATATGGAAACAAAAATTGCAATACAGGGAATCAAAGGCTCGTTTCATCATCAGGTCGCGCAGGAGTATTTTCAGCAGGATTGCGATATGGATGAATGCATGTCGTTTGATGATTTGGTTAAAAGCCTGCTCGAAAGCAAGGCACAGAAAGGTGTTATGGCTTTAGAGAATTCTATTGCGGGTTCCATTATTCCGAATTACGCTTTAATTGACCGTAATAATTTGCATATCATTGGCGAACATTATCTCGACATTCATATGAACTTAATGGTTTTGAAGGGTCAGAAAATCGAAGATATCAAAGAAGTGCATTCGCATCCGATTGCGTTGCTGCAATGCGCGGTTTTCTTTAGCCAATATCCTCATATCAAATTGGTAGAAAGTGGTGATACTGCCGAAACGGCACGTAGGATTCAGGAACAAAAGCTTATCGGGATTGGTGCCGTTGCTGCTCCCATAGCTGCAAAATTATATGACTTAGATATTCTGGCTGCCGGAATCCATACCATTCAAAGCAATAAAACAAGATTTGTAATTGTAAAAAAAGAAAACAAAGAATTACCAAAAGAAGAGATAAACAAAGCCAGTATAAAATTTGAATTGGATGATACCGCCGGAAGTCTGGCAACGGTCTTAAATGTAATGAATAACTGCAAACTGAATCTGACCAAAATTCAGTCGATGCCAATTATAGAGCAACCTTTTCAGTATTCATTTTTCGTCGATATTATTTTTGAAAAATACAAACACTACGAAAAAGCGAAGAAGATTTTAGAACTGATGACCACACATTTCAAAGTACTTGGTGAATATAAAAACGGACGAAAATGATAGCAACCGCCAAAAGATTAAATACCGTCGAGGAATACTATTTCTCAAAGAAACTTCGTGAAGTACGACAATTGATTTCCGAAGGGAAACCGATTATCAATATGGGAATCGGAAGTCCGGATTTGACGCCGGATTCCACTGTTATCGAAGCCATCCAAAAAGCAATGTTTGATGACAAAGCCCATGAATATCAAAGCTATCAGGGTTTGCCTGAACTCCGAAAAGGAATGGCTGATTTTTATAAAAATCAGTTTGGTGTGGCATTGGATTTTAATACAGAAGTATTGCCATTAATGGGTTCGAAAGAAGGAATTATGCACATCTCATTGGCATTTTTGAACGAAGGAGATGAGGTCTTGATTCCAAATCCGGGTTATCCAACGTATGCTTCGGTAACCGAATTGGTTCAGGCGAAAGCAGTTTATTATGATTTATCAGATGCAACCAACTGGCAGCCCGATTTCGAGGCTTTGGAGAAAATGGATTTGTCAAGAGTCAAACTGATGTGGGTTTCCTATCCACACATGCCGACAGGGAAAAATGGCAATCTGGAATTGTTTGAAAAGTTGATTGCTTTTGGGAAAAAGCACAGGATTTTGATTGTAAATGACAATCCATACAGTTTTGTTTTGAATGATAACCCAATTTCGATTTTACAGGTTGATGGTGCAAAGGATGTAGCTCTGGAACTGAATTCACTTTCCAAAACTTATAACATGGCAGGCTGGCGTGTTGGAATGGTTTTAGGAAATCCAACTTTAATCGACGCAGTTTTAAAAGTAAAAAGTAATATGGATAGCGGAATGTTTTACGGAATCCAGAAAGGAGCTATTGAAGCATTGAAGCTCGGAAAAAACTGGTTTGAAAAACAGAATGAAATCTACACCAAACGCCGCAACCTGATTTTCCATCTGGCAGAAAAACTGAACTGTACATTCGATAAAAACAGTGTCGGATTATTTGTCTGGGCAAAGTTGCCTGAAGGTATAACATCAGCCGAAACATTCATTGACGAAATATTATTAAAAAAGCACATTTTTATTACGCCGGGAACTATTTTCGGGAGCAATGGTGAAGGTTACATTCGATTTTCACTTTGCGTTACCGAAGAAAAAATTCAACAGGCAATCAACCGATTTTAAAACAAAGAATTTAATTTTACAAAAGATAAGAAGCTATGAACATTACACAGGAAAATAGACAATGGTTAGATGATTTTAAACTAAGTCATCCGCTGGTAATTGCTGGTCCATGCAGTGCAGAAACCGAAGAGCAGGTTCTGAAAATTGCGCGCGAGTTAAAAGATTCGGATGTTAGTGTTTTCCGTGCCGGAATATGGAAACCAAGAACGCGTCCGGGTGGATTTGAAGGTGTTGGAGAAATAGGTTTGAAATGGCTTCAGAAAGCAAAAGCTGAAACAGGTTTATTAATGGCAACGGAAGTAGCAAATGCAACACATGTAAAACTGGCAATCGAGCATGATATTGATGTACTGTGGATTGGTGCCAGAACAACGGTGAATCCGTTTGCGGTTCAGGAACTTGCTGATGCATTGGCCGGAACGGATAAAATTGTTTTGGTAAAAAATCCGGTGAATCCCGATTTGGCTTTATGGATTGGTGGTGTCGAGCGATTATATAATGCCGGAATCAAAAAACTTGGCGTAATTCACAGAGGATTTTCGACTTATGAAAAAACAAAATACAGAAACATTCCCGAATGGCAACTTGCTATTGAACTGCAAAGCCGTTTTCCGGATTTGCCGCTGATTTGCGACCCATCACATATTACGGGTCGGAGAGACATGATTCAGGAAGTGTCGCAACAGGCTTTGGATTTAAATTACGATGGATTAATCATCGAAACACATATTGATCCGGACAACGCCTGGAGTGATGCCGCGCAACAAGTAACGCCAACAGTCTTGAAACAGATTTTTGAAGATTTGAAAGTCAAAAAAATATCTACTGAAGATGATGATTTCAATACCAAAATGATAAAACTTAGAGCCAATATTGATATTGCCGACAGCAAATTGTTGGAACTTCTTGGCAACAGGATGAAAGTCGCAGAACAGATTGGTGCTTTGAAAAAAGAGAAAAACGTAGCCGTTTTGCAAAACAAAAGATGGAACGAAATATTAGGAAGAATGATATTGGATGGCGAAGAGAAAGGGCTTAGTGAAGAATTCATACTGAGGATTTTCAAGGCAATTCATCAGGAAAGTATCAGCCATCAGGAAAAAGTCATTAATGCTAAAGCCTAAAAATTAAAAGTTGTCATTTCCGGCAACTTTTTTTATCTGTTAAATCTAAATTCTAAAATGGTATCTTTGCCAAATGACAGGACTGGTTTATAAATCTACCGGAAGTTGGTATTCTGTGAAAACAGAAGACAATCAGGTTTTTGAATGCCGCATCAAAGGGAAATTCCGGATGCATGGAATCAAAAGTACTAACCCGATTGCCGTTGGTGATGTGGTGGATTTTGAATTGGATGAAACTTCAGATACTGTCATTGGAATCATCAGCAACATTCACGACCGAAAGAATTACATCATCAGGAAATCGGTTAATTTATCCAAACAAACACATATTATTGCGGCAAATATCGATGTGGTTTTTTTGTTGATTACAATTAATAATCCACCAACAACAACGAGTTTTATCGACCGTTTTTTGGTTACTGCAGAAGCTTATGGCATTGAAGCTGTTCTGATTTTTAATAAGATTGATACTTTTGATGAAGCCATGCAGGATGAGCAATTGTATCTGCAGTATATTTATTCTGAAATAGGTTATCAATGCCTGAAAGTCTCCGCTATTGAAAAGAAAGGACTGGAAAAGCTCAAGGAAATGATGACAGGAAAAGTAAGTATGTTTTCAGGACATTCGGGTGTTGGAAAATCGACTTTGGTCAATGCTTTGGAACCTAATCTGAATTTAAAAACGAAAAATATTTCTGAGCAAAGCAAACAAGGACAACATACTACTACTTTTGCCGAAATGTACGACCTGTCTTTTGATGCTAAAATCATTGATACACCGGGAATAAAAGGCTTTGGTATGGTAGATATGGAGCC
>DBIH01000032.1 GCA_002296885.1 Flavobacterium sp. UBA807
AATTTAAAATTCAAAATTTATAATTTAAAATAACTATATTAGACACATGAACTTCCTTGCCCACATTTATCTTTCCGGTGATAACGATTTGATAAAAATCGGGAATTTTATGGCAGACAGTATTCGAGGACATAGTTATGATGTTTATCCGGAAGATATTCAAAAAGGAATTTTACTGCATCGTTCCATCGACAGCTTTACCGACGCGCATCCTGTTTACAGGCAGAGCAAACATCGTTTACATGAAAAATACGGTCATTATTCAGGCGTGATTATGGATATTTTCTATGATCATTTTTTGGCCAAAAACTGGAGCGATTATTCGAATGAAAATCTTGAAGATTATGCCGATAAATTCTATCATTTATTAAAAGAACATTACGACATTCTAACCGAAAGAGTCAAAGGCATGATGCCATATCTCATCGCCCGAAACTGGTTTGTGAGTTATGCCACGATTGCCGGTTTGGAAATGATAATGTTCCAAATGGACCACCGAACCAAAAATCGTGTTGCGATGCACGAATCAATCGTTGAGCTTCATGAATTCTATTCTGAATTTGAAAATGAATTTAGGTTGTTTTTTCAAGAATTACGTCAACATTGTGCTGGTAAATTAAAAGAATTGAATACCCGATGAAAAAACTTTTCTTCCTATTTTTCCTCATTTCCGTTTCAGTTTATCCACAGCTAAAAGGGCTTGTTGCCGACAAAGCAATGGTTGTTTCAGCGCGTGAGGAAGCATCCAAAATTGGTATTGAAATTATTAAAAAAGGCGGCAATGCTTTTGATGCGATGGTTGCAACCCAACTTGCTTTAGCCGTTGCCTATCCTTATGCCGGGAATATTTCAGGTGGCGGATTCATGGTTTACAGAAAAGCCAACGGTGAAATTGGTTCGTTGGATTTCCGTGAAAAAGCACCGATGAAAGCTTCCAAAAATATGTACCTCGACAAAGCCGGAAATGTAATTCCAAATCTAAGCACTGATGGCGCCCTATCTGTTGGCATTCCGGGAAGTGTTGCAGCAATTTTTGAAGTCCATAAAAAGTTTGGCAAACTTCCCTTAAAAGATTTGTTCCAGCCAGCGATTGATTTGGCAGAAAAAGGAATTGTCGTCACCCAAAAAGAAAAAGCCAAACTCGATGAATACCGCGATGTCATTGTCAAAATCAGCGGAGACAAAACGTTGTATAATAAAACATTCCATGTTGGTGACACGATTAAATATTTGGCTTTAGCCAATACTTTGAAGCAAATCCTGAAAAACGGAAAAAAGGAATTCTACAAAGGACAAACCGCAAAGAAATTAGTGGCTTTTCTTCAGCAAAAAGGTGGCATTGTTTCGATGAAAGATTTAGCCAATTACAAAGTCATTTGGCGCAAGCCAATAAGTTTTAAATACAAGGATCTCAATGTGATTTCTATGGCACCGCCATCAAGCGGAGGCATTACATTGGCGCAAATCATGAAGATGATTGAGCCTTATGATGTTTCAAAATTTGGACACAATTCCACACAATATATGCAGCTTTTAACAGAAGCGGAACGCCGTGCTTATGCGGATAGAAATTATTTTCTTGGTGACCCTGATTTTGTAAAAATCCCGCAAAATCAGTTGCTCAGCCCACAGTATCTGAAAGACCGGATGAATACTTTTTCTTTTAACGGAGTTACGCCTTTCTCCAAAATCAGCCATGGCGATGTAAACATTTACGAAAGTAACGAAACCACCCACTACTCTATCGTTGATACCGGGGGCAATGCGGTTTCAGTAACGACAACACTTAACGGCGCTTATGGCTCGAAGTTGTATTGTGATGAATTGGGCTTTTTTTTAAACAACGAAATGGATGATTTTTCGGCAAAGCCGGGAGTTCCAAATTATTATGGTTTGGTTCAGGCGGAAGCCAACAGCATTGCTCCACAAAAAAGAATGCTTAGCTCAATGACACCAACAATTGTCGAAAAAAACGGCAACCTTTTTATGCTGCTGGGTTCACCGGGCGGTTCGATGATCATCACTTCAGTATTGCAGAACATCCTCAATGTATATGAATTCAATATGACCATGCAGCAGGCTGTTAATGCTCCGCGTTTCCACAATCAATGGTTGCCGGATGATATTATGGTTGAACCCGGAAAATTTGATAAGACAACGCTTGATAACTTAACTTCTAAAGGCTATAAAATCAATGAAAAATTTGCACCTGTTCTCGGAAAAGTCGACGCAATTTTGGTACAACCCGACGGAAAACTGGAAGGTGGCGCCGATTTTCGTGGTGATGATAAAGCTGCCGGTTTTTAATCTTAACTTAATTTATCTTCTATAAAATTGCGCAATACTACATTTATGAAGTATTTTTGCAAATTCAAATTTCAACAATGGCACCCGGAAAGGCATCCAATTTTAAAATAGTTTTCAGAAGTATTTTCAGAAGAGTTGAAAATTTAATTTTCCTTTTGAAAGAACGGCTAAGTGAACGCAATTTTATCTACTTTGCCAGTGTTGCTGTTGCTATTACCTGTGCTTTTGCCGTAATTATCCTAAAGAGTTTTGCCCATAATATTTTCCTTTGGGCAAATGACATTAACGGGTTTCTAAAACTTCCTTACATAAATAGTTTATTACCCGTAGCCGGAATTTTACTTACCGTTTTTGTCATCCGTAATTTCCTTGGCAATAGCCTGGAAAAAGGAAGCTCCAAAATTTTATATGCCGTTGCCCGAAAAGGCGGCATTGTTCCCAAAAAGCAAATGTATGCCCAAATCGTAACAAGTTCCTTAACTGTTGGCCTTGGTGGTTCCGCCGGATTGGAAAGCCCAATTGTGATTACCGGTGCCGCTTTTGGTTCCAACTTTGCGCAGAAATACCACCTCACACAAAAAGACAGGATTTTGCTTTTGGCCTGTGGTGTTGCAGCCGGAATTGGTGCCGCTTTCAACGCTCCGATTGCCGGAGTTTTATTTGCTATTGAAGTGGTGCTGACCGATGTTTCAATTTCGGCTTTTATCCCCATTATTATTTCCGCTGCGACAGGTACACTTATTTCTAAAGTAACCTTGAGCCATGATACGATCCTGAATTTTGAACAAACCTTAAAATTTGATTACCGCAATACGCCTTTCTATATTTTACTTGGAATTCTGGCTGGTTTTGCTTCGTTGTACCATGCGCGCAATTTTCAAAAAGTCGAAAAATTTTTCGGCACTTTTAAAAACAAAGGTTATCGCAGGGCATTATTTGGCGCAGGTATTTTAGCAGTAATGATTTTCTTTTTTCCAACACTTTTTGGTGAAGGTTACGAAAGCATAAAAACATTGGCTTCCAAAAATCCTGAAATCTTATTGGATAATACCATGTTGGAGCGATTTAAAAGTGAATGGGTTTTATTGGCTTTTGTTGGCGTAACGATGTTACTGAAAGCCTTCGCAACCGGGATAACATTGGGAAGTGGTGGTAATGGCGGCAACTTTGCTCCTTCGCTTTTCGTAGGTTCTTATCTTGGCTTTTTTGTGGCGAAAACAGTTAATCTTTTAAACTTCACACACCATTTACCAATCGCCAATTTTACAATCGTTGGAATGGCGGGGATTCTGAGCGGATTATTTCACGCGCCTTTGACCGCAATTTTTCTTATTGGTGAAATCACCGGCGGTTATGATTTGATGGTTCCTTTGATGATTGTTTCTTCGGTGAGTTATGCCGTTTCCAAACAGTTCGAAAAACATTCCATGGATGTAAAAGCTCTGGCTGACAAAGGCGACGTATTCACCAGCGATAAAGACAAAAATATCATTCAAAGTATTAATTTCTACAATCTGGTTCAACAAAACTATAAGACCTTATCGCCTGAAAGCCCGATTGAAAGTGTTACAGAAATTTTTTCTACTTCAGAACAAAAAGTCATTCCTGTCATTGATGAGCATAAAAACCTGATTGGAATCATCGATTTTGAAGAAGTCAGAGCTATTATTTTTAATCCGTTAAAAATAAAATTCATGACCATCGGTGAAATCATGACGCAACCTAAAGAACTGATTTTATTTGAAGACAAGCCGGAGAAAATCGTAAAACTATTCGAAACTTCCAAAGCTTCCACGCTTCCTGTAATCCATAAAGGAAAATACTTTGGTTTCCTTTCAAAAATTGATGTGCTGGAAAGCTACCGTCAGCGATTGAAAGAGATGATAATTGATTAATCTTTTTTAACAATAACTTCTTAACTCTATACCAAAAATTTAGCTGTAAAACATTACCTTTGCGTTTTGCCAAATTGCTATGCTTGATACAGAAAATACCATTGAAGTCCTTGGTGCGAGGGTTCACAATCTGAAGAATATTGACATCACGATTCCTCGTGAAAAACTGGTTGTAATTACCGGTCTTTCGGGCTCAGGGAAGTCGTCTTTGGCTTTTGATACTATTTATGCAGAAGGGCAACGCCGTTATATCGAAACGTTTTCGGCTTATGCGCGACAGTTTCTTGGCGGATTGGAACGCCCTGATGTTGATAAAATTGACGGGCTTTCTCCTGTAATTGCTATCGAACAAAAAACTACAAGCAAAAACCCACGCTCCACTGTTGGTACCATTACCGAAATTTATGATTTCCTGCGTTTGCTTTATGCGCGTGCAGGCGAAGCTTATAGTTATGTAACTGGCGAGAAAATGGTCTCCTATTCGGATGACCAAATCAAGGAATTGATTATCAAAAATTTTACCGGAAAACGAATCAATATTTTGGCTCCAATCATTCGCGCCCGAAAAGGTCATTACGCCGAATTATTCCAGCAGATTACCAAACAGGGTTTTTTGAAAGTCCGTGTAAATGGTGATGTCTTAGATTTATTACCCGGAATGAAGCTTGACCGTTACAAAACACACGATATCGAAATTGTCATCGACCGAATGGTGATTGAAGACAACGAAGAGAATCAAAAACGTTTGGCCGAAAGCATCAAAACTGCGATGTATCATGGTGAAGATGTGCTGATGATTTTAGATCAGGACACCAATGAAGTGCGTTATTTCAGTCGAAATCTGATGTGTCCTACTTCCGGGATTTCGTATCAAAATCCGGAACCGAATCTGTTCTCATTCAACTCGCCAAAAGGTGCCTGTGAACATTGTAAAGGTTTGGGAACCGTACACGAAATCAATCTGAAAAAGATAATTCCAAATCCAAAATTGTCCATCAAAAATGGTGGATTTGCTCCATTGGGCGAATACAAAAGTTCCTGGATTTTCAAGCAGTTGGAAATCATTGGCGAGAAATTCGGATTTGCCTTGACAGATCCAATCGAGAAAATTTCTGAGGAAGCTATGGAAGTGATTTTGCATGGCGGAAAGGAAAAATTCTCAGTAGAATCAAAGACTTTGGGTATTACCAAAGAATACAAAATCGAGTTCGAAGGAATTTCGCATTTCATCAAAAACCAATACGATGAAAGTCCGTCAACATCAATCAAACGCTGGGCTAAGGAGTTCATGGATGAAATAGAATGCCCGGATTGCCATGGTTCACGTCTGAAAAAAGAAGCCATGTATTTCCGCATTGATGGTAAAAACATCTTCGAATTATCGACAATGGATATTTCCGAATTGTCGAATTGGTTTGAGGATTTAGACAATCATCTTAATGAAAAGCAAAAAATTATTGCGACCGAAATCGTTAAGGAAATCAAAGACCGCTTGCGGTTTTTAGTGAATGTTGGATTGAATTATTTGTCGATTGCACGAAGTTCAAAATCGCTTTCTGGTGGTGAAGCGCAGCGTATTCGTCTCGCAACGCAAATCGGTTCGCAATTGGTTGGCGTACTTTATATTCTGGATGAACCAAGTATTGGTCTACACCAAAGAGACAACGAAAAACTAATCCATTCGTTAGAACAACTGCGTGATATCGGGAACTCTGTTTTAGTTGTCGAGCATGACAAAGACATGATTGAACGTGCCGATTATGTGATTGACATCGGGCCAAAAGCCGGTAAATATGGCGGTAAAATCATCAGTGAAGGAACTCCGGAAGAATTACTGAAAGAACACACAAT